>JBALXF010000073.1:0-9720 GCA_036961085.1 Psychromonas sp. | reverse complement strand
GTAGGATAAATGCCTTAGCGTTACAGAAAGCACATGATCAACTAGAAATTAGAGTCGTTGAGCGCACTTCTCAACTACAAAGCCTAAACCAGAAACTGCGAGAAGAAGTTGAAGAACGCCGCCAAGCACAAACTGATTTGCAGGCCAAAACCAGAGAAGCTGATCTGGCTAATTACTCTAAAACAAAATTTATGGCGGCTATCAGTCACGATTTATTGCAGCCGCTTAATGCTGCGCAGCTGTTTACCAGCTCAATAGTTGAGAACAGGATTGATGATCATTTAGTGCCTTTAGTTAACTCAGTCAGTAGCTCGCTTGATGATTTAGAAAACCTGATCTGTACACTTGTTGATATTTCAAAATTAGATGCGGGTGTGGTGAGAGCAGATAAAAGTAGCTTTAAACTTTCCGACTTGTTGGATAACTTAGCTAATGAATACCAGCAGCAAAGCGATATTTACGGTGTGCAATTACGCTACGTTGCTTGTGACCAGCGAGTGCATAGCGATAGTGTTTTATTAGCGCGAATATTACGTAACTTTTTGTCCAATGCCTTCCGATATACCGACAAAGGTAAAGTACTGCTGGGGTGTCGGCGTGTAGGTAATAATATCTGTATTGAAGTATGGGACAACGGGGCGGGTATCGAACAAGATCAGCAGACTGAAATATTTAAAGAGTTTAAACGTCTGAAGTCATCTCGCAGCGCATTCAGTAACGGTCTAGGTCTAGGTCTAGCAATTGTAGATAAAATATCCAAGGTGCTTGAACATCCGGTTAAGGTGTCTTCGACACTAGGAAAAGGCTCTTTGTTTTCAGTGACAGTCCCTCTGGCTGATAACGCTTATTTACCTGAGGTAGCTAAGCCGATTAATCTGGCATTTACTAATACTGACTTAGCTAAACGCAAAATTTGGCTGGTTGATAACGATGCGAATATTTGTGCGGCCATGAGACAACTGCTTGAAACCTGGAACTGCACTATTATAACCGCGGCTAGCCTTGACGATTTGCAAGCACAGGTAGATATTCACAGTGAACATGCGGATATTTTAATCGTTGATTATCACCTAGATGACGGTATTAACGGTTTGGAAGTAGCAGGGCAGATTAATCACTTACGCAGCTCGCCTTTGCCGGTATTAATGATCACTGCCAATTACAATAAATCATTAAAAAACGAAATTAAAGAACAGGGTTTATTATTATTAAATAAACCGGTGAAAGCGATGAAATTGAAAACAACGATGCTCTATTTATTGAATGAACAACAGGGCGCTATTAATTAGATATTTAATCTAATAGTTAGTAGTTAAAGGTGCTGATTAAAATCAATCTCACCGCAACCGAGCACAACTTTAACGCGGTTAGAAGCGCCCAGTTTTTTCAGAATTGAGGAAACATGGCTTTTAACCGTTGCCTCCGAAATATGCAGATTAAAAGCAATCTGTTTATTGGCTTCTCCCTGCGACAGGTTTTTTAGTACCATCAATTCTCTGCGTGTCAGCGAAGCGATTTTTTCGGGTAACACTATAAATTCATTTTGAGATTTTGGCTCTTCGGGCAAACGCATGATATCTGCTGGCAGGTAAACATTACCCGCAAAAATACTTTCAATCGCTTCAACAATGCATTCTTTAGAAGATGACTTAGCAATAAACCCTACGGCACCGTAAGAGAGAGTCTGTAATATGGTTTGTTTATCCCGCTCTGCTGAAATAATGACAACTGGGATGGTCGGACATTCATTACGCAATGACAATAACCCTTGCAGACCCGACATACCGGGCATATTCAGATCTAAAAGAATCAAATCAAGATCATCACTGTGTTTAACAAATTCAAGTGTTGATTCAATATCTTTTGTTTGCTCTACGCTCGAACCATTGAAGTTGACTGCGATAATATTAGCAATCGCATCTCTAAACAAAGGGTGATCATCTGCAACTAAAATTTTATACATAAAACAGGCTTCTGTGTAATGAATAACGTTAGCACTCGATCAGGTTTGCAAAGCTAATAAGCTCAATTTGCAGCTGCTAAAAGACTCGCTAAATTGCTAAGTCCTAAAATATATCGAGATGCTCCAAGAAAAAATAAACCGAAATTAATTAATGTTATTGTAAAAAATTGCTCAAAAGATAGCTTAGAGCAAATCGTCTAAAAAAAATGACGAATTGATTAGATAATTATCCACTGGTTTCATATTTTTTCATTAAAGGCATCTAATAACTCATAGCCATTCGATTATATTTTTTCAGATGGTGTGATTTTAAAAAAGGATATTTTAGGACAATTTATTTAGATCGTTCCTATCCTAGACTTTTTAGGTGTGTTGTTCGAAATTAGCCACAAACCATTGTGGTTTATCAGATGGCATGACTTCAGTTTTGCATTGAACTAGCAAAATCATGGTGTGAGTGATACATTCACGCCGACTGAAGATGAGATGGAAATTGTGGAAATATTTAGTACTTCTAATCAACCATATAATTATCACTTAATAGTTGGTATTAGACAGTAACCCTTTGAGCGATAAGCCGGATAAGCATGCACACAAAAAAGAATTTACAACCCGATTACCAAGATATTTTAGCCTTCACTGACCGATTACATCAGTCGGGATGCGCGCCGCGTAGTGTGGCAAATTATACAAAGAGTTATGCTAATAACAGAGATATCGTTTTATCTATTGATGTGACACCTACCAAAATAATCACTGTTTTTGAAGAGCCGATCCAGAGAGTTGTACTGCAAGATAAAAAACCGCCTTCAGTTAATTTGCAAAAATTAGTGGCAACTTTAAAAGCAATAGGGACTAAAAATATCTATTCGGCACCCAAAGGCTACTCAAATCTAGTCCGTTGTATCGCTAATATATTATTACCGCCTTGTTATTTAATGCTGGTAGGAAGTACCTATACCGCTGTTTTTATCTCTATGTTTTTAGGCTTAGTTGCTTGGCTAGCGCAAAAATTATTTACTGGTGAACGTGCTATTTTGATTGAATTCTTTGTCGCGCTTATCTCTAGCTTTGTGATTGGATTGTTAGCCTCAGTTATTCCCGATATACCGATTTTAGCGCTCTGCATTGCTTCTATTGTGTTGTTTATCCCCGGCTTAACTGTCACTAATGCGCTTTCTAGTTTGGCGCTCAATGACTTCCGATCTGGCATTGAATTGTTGGCGCAAAGCGCACTTGTTGTGATTAAAATTTTCATTGGTGTAATACTTGGCTTAAGTCTGGCTACTTTACTTTCTGACTATTCAACCGCAACTACCTTTGTTAACGAGATATCTTTGACGTTACAAGTTGTTGCTTTGATTGGAATCTCTGTGGCGATAGGTGTGATTTTTAATGCTAGCCGGATAGATATTATGATCGGTTTACCAGCTGCTGCGATTGGCATGTGGGGACCACATTGGTTTACTGCTGACTGGGTGGTAGGGACATGGATCAGCACCATGATTATTACCCTATATGGGTTGCTAGCAGGGCGAATACGTAACGTACCTGCATTGGTATATATCATTCAAGGTATTATTATTTTAGTCCCCGGCAGTCGTATTATTGTCGGGGCAAGTGAGACATTTTTTTCCACTGCAATCTTACCTATTCCCAATATTGGGTTATCAGCGTTACTAATGTTTTGTGCTATCGTAGCAGGGCAGATCATGATCTATTCAATTTTTAGTGAGCGTTTCTTTTCTAGCATTAAGCATTAAACAATTCATATAAACCTCCCTTAACCTTGAGTCTTTTATTAAAATAGTGGCGTTAGCTTACTAACGGCGGCATGCTGTAGTGATTAGCTTTGGCCACTAGTTTGAAGTGTTGTAAGGCGCAGAGTTACACATAGCACCTTATATATTTACGCTGTTACTTTAGAAAATAGCTGTTTTTTTGGTAGATGATAGTGGGTCAAATATTCTCCAGAAATATCCTGAATCTCTTTTTAACAAAAACGAATCCGTGTCTTTCATAAAAAGAACACCCGCATATTCAGATCTAATAGGATCAAGTCAAGGTCATCGCTGTGTTTAACAAATTCAAATGTTGATTCAATATCTTTTGTTTGCTCTATGGGGGAACTAGCGAAGCTTACTGCGATAATATTAGCAATCGCATCTCTAAATAAGGGGTGATCATCTGCAACTAAAATCTTATACATAAAACAGGCTTCTGTGTAATAAATAACGTTAGCACTCTATCAGGTTTGCAAAGCTAATAAGCTCGATTTGCAGCTACTAAAAGACTCGCTAAATTGCTAAGCCCTAAAATAATTCGATATGTCCCAAGAAAAAAAACGAAATTAATCAATTTTATGGTAAAAAATTCCTTAAAAGATAGCTTAAAGCAAATAGCCTAAAAAAATGACGAATTGATTAGATAATTATCCACTGGTTTCACATTTTTTAATTAAAGGAATCTTATAACTCATAGCCATTCGATTATATTTTTGAAGATGGTGCTATTTCAAAAAAGGGTCATTTAGGAAAATTTATCTAGATCGTTCCTATTCTAGACTTTGTCGGTGTGTTGTTCGAAATTAGCTCAAACTATTTGGATTACGGTGAAAGTAAAGTGCCAGCAATAATGGGTTCTGAGACTAGAGCCACAGCAGGGAAAATAGGTGAAAATAACGACGAATTAATTGGGTTAGCTGCAATAATTAAATGTGGCATGGACACTCATCAAGAATTATCTCCCTGGATTGCCGCTCACTGCACTGTCGTCGATGCTCAAAACTTTGCACTGTATGCTTGTCTTCGCCGCACAGATAAAAACACAGTGATAATAAGGGAGATAAGAAAGTGAATTCAGTCCAAAGGTTTGGGTGTCTTACCATTTTTATAGTTTGATACCCACACCCATCAATTCGGGAGTAATTCTTCAGAATTAAGGTCACAACCGCTGCAATGTATCGCGGCACAATAGTCTCACAATATATACGTTCCTGTTCACTCGCTACGCCGATAGCCCCAACTACGATTACGAATCTAGCCAGACAATAAAGCATCGAGAGTCGGTAATCATATAGGCATTGGTCGAAGCTATAGTCTCGCACTCCATTTTCAATGAAGGTTGTGTGATATATTCTTAAAAGATCCAACTCCTTTGAACTGCGATCTTTGGAATTTATATTTCCCCCTAAAAAAAAGGCCACATCAAATGTACCTCGTCCAAATGTTAGGAGTTGCCAGTCAACAACGACAAGCGGAGTATTGCTTCCGGAAGGAGCTATAAAGAGATTACCGAGCTGATAATCGAAATGAGCTATCGTCCGAGGAGGCTCTTGAACATGGCTCATGACTGAAACAAGATGTTTGCCGAGTCTGTTACCAAGTTGCAAAATATTATCTGGTACTTTGTGACCCATTATTTCAAGAAACGGGTTCCATCCAAGTTGAAACATTTCTTTATGCTGTAAAAATTGAACCTTATCCCATTGATGCATCCACTTCATCTCGGTAAATTCTGGACTCTCCCACCAAATGGAATGAAATTCTGCGATTTGCCGGATGGCGAGTTCTGCTTGCTCAAGCGAGCCGCCCAATTTCCACAGGGGGCAGGAGTAAGGTCCTCGAGCAGTAAAACATACTCTCGTGCATCCACGTTCAGGGCGCTGTAGTAACATTGTGGCGTTCGAAGATTAATCCTTGCTGCAATTTTTTCATAAAACCTAACCTCCCGTTCATAATGATAGGTGAGGGTAAACATGATTTCTAACTCTTCAGGATCTGTTGAGGGAAATTTAGCAATGATAGATTGTGGCGTATTTTCTTCATTAATGTCATATGACAAGGCCAATCGAACTAGTTGGCCGGTTATACCTTGCTCGTCACCCAGCGCAGTTATTTCAAATGATTTTACTTTGGCTTGATTGATTATGCCCGTTTCACGGAGAGCATAAGTCAGCCATTCAGATGTTAGAGCTTGGGGGGTAGATGGAATATTCATACATATTCATGCCTCAAGATATGTGGATTAACTTCATGACTTCGACAGCCAACTAACAGTTTGTATGGATAATATTTTTATCCGATTTTTATCTATGAGATAAAGTAATCTTAATTATGATAGTTCATCCGTGCCGATAAGTAGTATTTTAGCTATGGATATTCATCAACTCGAATTGATATTGACTTACTACCAAAACATCAGTTTGCTCCTGAATATTTTAAGGGAATGCGGATCATCTTATTCGCGTCTTCATGCTATACAAAAATATAAAGAGTTCTGTACGTGCGCTATGGAGGTCTAGTTGCTTGCCATCTTTAATGTCGCAAACCAGAGAGTCTGTGCTGCTCTTGGATGATACTCTTCGATTTGTAAATAAAGCCCAGTAGGCGGGGGGAGATGTTACTGGGTATTTGCTCTGATATGATGAATATATTTCAGGGCTTCGCTATTACTCCCCATACAAGAGAAGCAATTGAACGGAGAGGGGTATTCTTTATAATTACTAACCTCTTTGTTTTTCAGTTAATTCGTTTCTGGTAATAAAGTTAATATACAGTTTTTGATTTATGAATATTAAGAACCATACTTATTTTCTAAAATAGATAATGAATGAATTTTAATGTTTAATAAAACCTACTTATTCATTAATGTAAGTAGGTTTTATTAAAAATCCTTACCAAAAGTCAAGGAGACACTGTGGAGAGTCACTCAAATCGAAAGAAAGTAATTGTTGATACGGATATGGGCTGGGATGACGTACTCTCTATTTTGTATTTAATGAAAAATCCTACCATCGAAATAGTCGGCATCACTGTGACAGGGTGTGGTGAAACTAACCTACGCTGGGGGGCTATTATTGCTAAAACATTAATGGAGCTTGGTAACCAAACGCAAGCCAGTGTTTGTATCGGTACCAGTATGCCACTTAAATACGAACACGTGTTTCCTCAATCATTCAAAGACGATATGAATGATATTATGGGGCTGCTAGGTTCGCTTAATCCACAAGCAGATATTGACCTTGATTCACGGCCAGCCTGGGAGTTTATTTCCGATATACTTGAACAAACTAAAGAGGATATCACCATTCTCTGTATTGGTGGCTTCACTAACATCGCTAAAATGCTAGAGCTATACCCTTCAACCCCTGTTGATAAAATAACAGGAATTTATGCAATGGCTGGGGCTGTTTATGTTGATGGTAATGTGGCGTCATTGAACGATGCTAAGCCTGAATGGAATCAAGGTCCTATTTATGGAACCAATTATGTTGCTGAATGGAATGTCTTTGTAGATCCCGTTGCGGCTAAAATCGTTTTTGATTCAAGTATTCCGCTTACTCTTATCCCGCTTGATGCCTGTGATTATATAATATTAGGTCCTGAGTATGTTGATACGATTACGGCTACAGATCCAATTGCTAACTTGGCTAGAAATATATTTATTAAAAAAACAGGAAGTAGCAGTGAAGGCTCTCCTGTGCCTATCTTTGACCCTTTAGCTACTATGGTAATGGCCGATGGGCTGGGGCCCTTTCAATCAAGCTCAGAATTCATGGATGTTAATATTGTTGATTCAGAAACTAAAAACGAGTGTGGGAATACTTACGTCGTTAAATCGGGCTTAAGAAAAGTAACAATCGTCGAAGGCGTCTCTCAACGGGCATTTGCAGTTCACTACGCTAAAGTGATTAATGGTGAAGTACTCAATGTATATGAAGAATAAAAGTCCTTTACCAAAAACATGTTGATTTGAAAAGGATATTTTATCTAATGATGTTCCGATACAGAAAAACCTTATCAGAATTTTTTATTCGCCTTCGGAAATACCCGTATTTTATGTCTGTTTCTACCCGATTGGCGGGGCAGTTCTGCGTTGACTTTACTGCTCGTTTGATACGAAATATTTAGCTACAGCTACACTCGCTTTTTCTCGAAAGTGGGATAGCAGTTGCCAAGTTAATGTAGTCACTTATTTTAGTTTGTGAGGCTTAAAGGGGCGCAAACCAACTTAGAAAATATCATTCATTATTATCTAGACCAGTGGCTAGAATTACGCTGTTGCTTCAAATGACTACATAGACAGTTATTACTTATTGCTAACTCAAGTTGCGATAACGTGCCTAAACGTGGATCTTTTCACCATATTTAACAATATGAACGGGTTTATGGAGCTGCTCTTTAATTACCTGTTTAAACGTCGCTTGTATGCTAGCTTCACCATGTATTAAATAAATATTATTGAGTTGCTCAAATTCACTCATCCAAGATAATAGATCGCTCTGATCTGCATGTGCTGAAAATCCATTAAGCATGTGTATTTTTGCATTTACATTAATGGTTTCATGATGCAAGTGAATAGAATCAGCTCCCTCTATCAGATGTCTGCCCAAGGTGCCTTGTACCTGATAGCCGACAAAGATAACACTATTTCGTGCATCCCAGAGACGGTGTTTAAAGTGATGCAAAATTCGGCCACCTGTACACATGCCACTGCCAGCAATAATAATACAACGACTTTCCTCCTTATTAATACGCATTGATTCTTGATTTTTAAGTGAGTATTGCAAATAAGGGAATTCAAAAATACTTCCGTCACGCGCTAATAGTTGGTTAGCGGTAGCGTTTAAACTGCTGTGGTAGTTGTTATATATTTGCGTAGCGCTGATTGCCATTGGGGAGTCTAAAAACACTTTGCATACGGGCAACTCTTTATCGTAATACATCTGCTTCAGTAGCAACAAAACCTCCTGCGTACGCTCAATTGCAAAGGATGGGATCAATACATTGCCTTGGTTCTCTAAGGTATTGATAATGATCTCTTTAAACGTTTTAATAGATTCTTGTAGAGGTCGATGATCGCGATCTCCATAGGTTGATTCAATGTACAGAGCATGTGCTTTTTTTACAGTCGATGGCGGGAGCATAATAATATTTTGATGGCTGCCAAGGTCGCCACTAAATACTAGTGACTTTGTTTGTCCGGCTTCGCTTATTTCGATTTGAATGGTTGCAGAGCCCAGAATATGCCCGGCATTTCTAAAGGTAACCTTAACATCTGGTGCAAGCTGAATCGTTTTATCGTAGTCAGCATATTGAATGATCAAATCAAATACCGATAAGGCATCGTCACTGCTATAAATTGGCAGTGGTACCCGTTTTTCATTACCTGTTCTGCGCGCTTTTTTCAATGCAGTTTTATAGTCTTCTTCTGCAATTTTGGCGCTATCCATCAAAATAACCTGAGCCAAATCTAGAGTGGCGCGCAACGCAACAACCTTACCATCAAAGCCTTCTTTAACCAGTTTTGGAACGCGTCCTACATGATCTAAGTGAGCGTGAGTTAGTAAAATAATATCGACATCTTTTGGATCAAAATCAAACGGCTGAGAAGTTTGATCCTCTTTTTCTCCTTGAAAATAACCGCAATCGACAAGAATATTTGGACCATTTTTAAGTTGTAAAAAATGGCAAGAACCGGTGACCGTTTGTGCTGCACCAAATGATTGAATGAAAGCCATAAGCCCCCCTCATAGTGATGCTTTAATTATAGCACTGCTTAGATTATCAAGAGGTGAGTGTCACTGACTGAAGATGACAAGCTGAGTTGTCCACTTCACCAATAATAAAATAGCTTCATTGTTGATGATTATCTCCAAATTCTTTTTAACATTTTATTTCCCTAACTATCAGCCGTTGTTTTGCGAACTTACTGACTTGTTGCAGAGATATTAAAATAAAATGGACAAGATAAAG
>JBALXF010000072.1:0-9726 GCA_036961085.1 Psychromonas sp. | reverse complement strand
TTTATTTAATTCTACCGATAGAGGATTAACGAAGTTAAATCTCGAAAGGCCTCATGTTTTGCCTTGCTCTGGTTAGCGAGCTTGTGCCTGACAAAGCATCTTGAAGTAACATGGGTATATATTACGAAGCGCTACAAAGGTAATTTTAAAATTTGGTTGTAAGATGCGAACACTACTGCTGTTATTTACTCTTTTCATTTTATGTATACTTACCCATAACGGCGTAAATAGACTTGAACATAAAAAGCAAAAAACCTATCAGATGATAGGTTAATAAAATTGCCAAGACTAGGAGCTTACATTTTTAATAATCAGGTCACTATTGCTGATTAAATATTGGCTGCATGTTGTTCCAATTCAGTAATGCTAACCGTTGTTACGTATTCGCCATCCATATAGAAGTTCACCATTTCACCGTCTTTTTCGCCACGTAGTGTTGCTTTGTCACCATTAGTGTAAACAATATTAAAATCGAGTGTCTTTTCATTGACCGCCTTCATTTGAGCCGAATAAACTTCTTTTTCAGTTGTATCAACACTGGTTAATGGATCTAAAGGTGCATCCGTTAATGATGGATCTAGGTCATCATTGATATTCAGCATTGTGTCAGCTTCTGTATCGAATATGTGTGATTTATCATTTATCGGATTTTTTCCGGCCCAGAATTCCACTGAGTTAAATACAATTGCATCTGTCGCGATACTTAAAGCATAAACAGGTGCAAGTAATATATTCAAACCACCACGTGCATAGCGGTTATCAACAGCCTCTAAATTGAAAGTCATAACTTTAGTCGTTACTGCATTACTACCAATACAACCTGACAAAGTGACAGCAAGAGTAGTTGCGATAGCGATTTTAGTAATGATAGATTTCATATTTTTTCCTCTGATAAAAGTTTGGTGGTTTGTTTTGATGAAAGGGATAATAATGAAATAAAATAACGACACTTACCTTTTTACGACAGAGGTGAAACAAAGTTGAAAGCAATCAATCAACAAGTTATGTAGCTTGATTGCTTGTTTATCTAGACAGGGAGTTTGTAGGCTGAATGCTAAGTGTTGTATTAATGCTAGAGAGTATCAATCTAAATTATGATGTGAAGACTGGTGTTTTGGGGGCGAAGTTTTGATAAGCGAAATTTTCTGATTAAAAAAATTCGCTTATCATTAAGGGATGTTGATCTTTAAAGGTTGATTTGTAGCTGGTTGATGGTATCACTCATTCTGATTGCTAACGAAGATATTTTACATGAACGTAAAATTGTAAAAAAACTGAGCTAGTTACCTAAGAAAGTTCCAGTGCTACTCATTATATGCTTATAGGTGTCGGATAAATGCATCTTTCGACATCAATCGGTGCTTTAACGTTTAAATTTAGTTTCCAGCACAACTGCAGAATTGGTTCTCTCAACCCCTTCAAGGTTACCTATCAAATCTAGAATCTGACTTATTTGCTCAAGGCTTTGAGCCTGCACAATGCCGATCAAGTCATATTCACCACTTATTGCATATAATTCAGAAATCTCACTAATGTGTCTTAATTCAACATTGGTACGAGCAGTAAGCTTTTGCTTTACCTTGATAGAAACATGGGAAGACACAAGGTTATTTTGGTACTCGCTACCATATTGAACGACATATCCTCTTATGACCCCCGATTCCTCCAATTTATTAATACGATTTTGTACAGTTGAGCGTGAAAGATTAAGTGCTCTGGCCAGATCTGAAATACTAGCTCGTGCATTGGATCTTAATATGTCTAATAGTTTTCGATCTTGATCACTTATCATATTGATAACTTTATTAGTTGTTTTGATAAATTATATGCTCATTTCGACCATAGTGACACTGCACATTTAAAATTACTATAAATATAATGATAATTAATATCAATCAAACATGCTAAGGGATTTTAGCCATGCAAATAACAAGAGAAATGTTCGACAAAGTTATGGTACCAAATTACGCACCTTCAACAATTATTCCAGTTAAAGGTAAAGGGTCGCGAGTTTGGGATCAACAGGGTCAAGAGTTTATCGACTTCGCAGGCGGTATTGCAGTTAATTGCTTAGGGCATTGCCATCCTGCATTGGTCAACGTATTAAAAGAGCAAGGTGAAAAGCTTTGGCATCTCTCAAATGTCATGACTAACGAACCCGCTATACGTTTAGCTAAAAAACTCACTGATGCAACCTTTGCTGATAAAGTTTACTTTGCAAACTCTGGCGGAGAAGCCAATGAAGCAGCGTTGAAACTGGCACGTCGCTGGGCAATTGATAGTTATGGCGAACAGAAAACACAAATCATCTCCTTCAATAAAAGCTTTCATGGTCGTACTTTTTTTACTGTAACTGTCGGTGGTCAAGCAGCTTATTCTGATGGCTTTGGTCCAAAACCCGGCGATATTGCCCATGCCGACTTCAATGATTTAGCTAGTGTTGAGAAGCTGATTTCAGACAATACTTGCGCGGTGATGTTGGAACCATTGCAGGGTGAAGGCGGTATCATCCCTGCGACAGAAGACTTTATCAAAGGCGTACGTGCACTTTGTGACAAGCATAATGCCCTACTTATTTTTGATGAAGTTCAAACGGGTGTCGGCCGTACAGGTGAACTTTATGCGTATCAGAGCTTAGGTGTTGCGCCAGATATTTTAACAACAGCAAAAGCATTAGGTGGTGGGTTTCCAATTGGCGCCATGTTAACCACCACAGATATCGCAAAACATTTAAAAGTAGGAACTCACGGCTCGACCTACGGTGGCAATCCTTTAGCCTGTGCTATTGCCGAAGCAGTACTAGATGTTGTTAATACACCTGAGGTGCTTGAGGGGGTAAAAATACGAGAACAATTACTTAGATCAGGTATTGATAAAATTAATGCCAAATACAAGGTATTTAGTGAAGTCCGTGGTAAAGGTCTGTTATTAGGCGCTGCATTAAATGAAGACTTTAAAGGCCGTTCACGTGAATTTTTGAACGCATCGGCTGAGCATGGTTTGATGGCTTTAATCGCTGGCCTGGATGTTATTCGTTTTGCACCTTCTTTGATTATTTCTGAAGATGAGATTAAGGAAGGCTTAAAACGATTTGAGTTGGCTGTGGCTCAAGTTGTTACTGCTCAGATTACTCAGTAGGTATCTATTATGTTATTAATTCGCCCAATTGTAGCATCGGATTTTAACGCGCTGAAACAAATTGCCGTTGAGTCTGGTCATGGATTTACTTCCTTGCCCAACAACGATGAGTTATTACTTGGAAAAATTCAAAAAGCTGAAGACAGTTTCTCAGCCGATGTGAGTGCGCCCGGTAATCATAGCTACCTTTTTGTTCTCGAAGATACTGACATCAAGGAAGTCGTCGGCATTGCCGGTATTAAAGCGGCGGTAGGGTTATCTTCGCCCTTGTATCATTACCGTTTGAGTACCACTAAAAATCACTCCCCTAGTTTAGAAGTAAATAAATCAATCAAGATGCTCACATCTTGTAATGATTATAAAGGTGCGACTGAAGTATGTACCTTGTTTGTACGGGAACAATACCGTAAAGGAAATGCGGGGAAATTGATGTCGCGTGTAAGGTTTATGTTTATGGCCACACATCCTGAACGTTTCTCTAATACCATCATTGCCGAAATGCGTGGCGTGTCAGACAGCAAAGGTCGATCTCCATTTTGGGCATGGCTTGAAGAACATTTTTTTGGTATCGACTTCCCCACTGCCGACTATCTTGTGGGTATTGGAGACAAGGGGTTCATCTCAGAATTAATGCCAAAGCACCCTATTTATACGAGTTTACTCAGTAAAGAAGCCCAGGAAGTGATTGGCCAAGTGCATAAGAAAACAGCGCCAGCATTAAAACTATTGGAAAAAGAAGGATTTAAATTCAACGGTTATGTCGACTTGTTTGATGCTGGCCCAACTGTCGAGGTATCACTGAAGAATGTCCGTACTGTCAGTAAGAGTCAAAGCTGTAAAGTTAACATTTCGGAAACTAGCGGAGATCAATCGTTCTTTATATGTAATGAGCTTATCAAGGATTTCCGAGCTATAGCAACAAACCAAGCAAGCTTCGACATAAACAATAATATATTGACGATCAGTCCCGCTATTGCCACTACATTATTACTTAAAACGGGCGACAACATCCGCTTTTTACATATTTAAGGAATGAATATGAACACTAAAATTAACAGTAATTATACATTGGCAGATCAAAAGCTAACCTTCAAATCGATTAATCCGGCCAATGGTAAAGTAGTCTGGGAAGGCGAATGTGCCAACGCAGAGCAAGTTGATCTTGCTATTGCAACAGCTCGACATGCATTTAATGATTGGGCCCAATCAAACTTAGCAACACGGATTAAAATTGTTGAACGTTTTGCTGAATTATTGAAAGAAAACAGTGAAGAAATAGCCATCATCATTGCCGAGGAAACAGGTAAAGCATTGTGGGAATCTCGTACTGAAGTGGCAGCAATGGCCGGAAAATCAGCGATATCTATCGATGCATACAATGTTCGAACCGGTACTAAAGAAAGTTCACTTCCCGGTGCAACGGCATTTGTTCGTCATAAACCTCATGGCGTTGTTGCCGTATTTGGTCCTTATAACTTCCCAGGCCATTTACCAAATGGCCATATTGTGCCAGCCTTGATCGCTGGCAATACGATTGTGTTCAAACCTTCGGATTTAACCCCTAAAGTGGCTGAATATATGTTCCATTTATGGCAACAGGCAGGCTTACCTGTCGGGGTACTAAATTTGCTACAAGGTAGAGTGGAAACGGGTAAATACCTTGCTGCTCATCCAGATATAAACGGGTTATTTTTTACCGGTAGTTCTCAAACTGGGCAATTATTACATAAACAATTTTCCGGGCAACCGGATAAAATACTGGCGCTGGAAATGGGTGGTAATAATCCACTTATTGTCAAAGATGTGAAAAATATCGATGCGGCTGTGCATGATATTGTTCAGTCCGCTTTTATCACATCAGGGCAACGCTGTACTTGTGCTCGTCGAGTCTTTATCGAAAATACTGAGAATGGCGACGCTATTCTCAGTAAGTTGATTGAAGTGACAAGTAACATTCAGGTTAACGATCCTTTAAGTCAAGAACAACCTTTCATCGGCTCGATGATATCGGCAGATGCTGCAAGCAGTATGGTCAAAGCACAGTCACAAATTAAAGCATTGGGCGGTAAGGTTTTGGTTGAACTGAAACAACTGTCAAAAGATACTGGTTTCGTATGCCCTGGTATTATAGACGTCACTGATGCTGCCCCACTACCTGACGAAGAGCACTTTGGTCCCTTACTAAAAGTTTATCGTTACAGTGACTTTAGTGATGCTATCCAAGAAGCAAATAATACCTCTTTTGGTTTATCTGCAGGTCTTTTGGCCGATCAGCATGCCGACTATCAGTTCTTCTTTAGCCGCATTCAAGCCGGGATTGTAAACTGGAACAAACCTACCACTGGCGCTTCTAGTGCAGCCCCTTTTGGTGGAATTGGTGCCAGTGGCAACCAAAGAGCGAGCGCCTATTATGCGGCTGATTACTGTGCCTACCCAGTGGCTTCTATTGAAGCAAAAGAAGTCAGTTTACCTACAACACTTTCACCCGGGTTATCTATCTAAACGGTACTGCTTAATCACTTATAAGGAAATAACTATGCACTCTAAAATCAATGAATTATTTGAAGCATTATGGAACAGTTATGTTGCAGTCACCCCTTCTGCAAAAAAGATTCATGAATTGCTAGGCTCAACTCAGCATCAAGATATCGTCAATGACCATATAGCTTTACGCACCTTTAATTGCAATAATATAGGTTTAGATGTCCTTGCTGCTCATTTTTTAAAGTTAGGTTATAAGGAATGTGGTGAATATCATTTCAAGACTAAAAATCTTTACTCGAAACACTTTGAACACCCAGATCCAACACAGCCTAAGGTCTTTATTTCAGAATTGTTAACTGAAAAATTCTCGCCTGAATTACAAGATATTGTAAAAAAAATGACTGCTAATATCGGTACAGAGATAACAACAAATGATAATTTCCTCTACTCAGGAACGCATTGGGAGATTGATTATTCAACTTATCAAAAACTGCTTGAAGAATCGGAATTTGCAGCATGGGTTGCTGCATGGGGATATCGAGCAAACCATTTCACGGTAAGTAATAATTACCTGCTAAATTTCGACTCTATCCAAGCAATTAATGATGCAGTTAAAAAAGCTGGTATTGCTTTAAATACCGCCGGTGGTGAAATAAAAGGAACTGCGCAACAAATGTTGGAGCAATCTTCTACTCTAGCAGATCATTATCCAGTTCAATTTAGTGATAAAGTCAAAGAAATTCCAAGCTGTTTTTACGAGTTTGCACAACGATATGCAAAACCTGACGGGGAGATATTTACCGGATTTGTGACTGCATCAGCGGATAAAATATTTGAGAGTACGAATACACGATAGAAATTGAAGCGTTATGCCCATGTTACTTCAAAATGCTTTGTCAGGCATCTTGAAGTATCATGGGTATAAATGGTCAACGGGACTAATTTAAATCTTCATATTTATTCTAATGCCAAATACCCAGCTATCATCTTCGCTACTTAACGCAGGGTTTTTAATATATTGAATATCGGGAGTGATGTTTATATGTTCCCCGATAGCTATGTTGTAATAAATCTCAGCAATATATTGATCATCTAAGCCGCTACCAAAAATTTCATCGTTTACTTCACCCCAGTTCATTGCAAAACCTAAATTATTTTTAGGAGCGCCTAAACCATAGTAACCAATACCAGCAACTAACGATTTAGATAACAAAGCTGCATCCCCTTCTGACGAACCACCACGAATAAAAGGCATTATCTGTTCGGTTGCAAAAAAGCTTGCTGAAAAGTTAACACCTTGGCTATCCTTAGTACTATTTTTTGTACCGCCATCTAAATGCCAATAAGTTAGGTGAATATTATCGGTATAGATACGATCCTGTGATGCTGTCCAGCCTAACTCTGCTGTTTTAAAATATTGATTGTCATTCACGAAGCTATCAAAACCATCAAAAGGATTACTCGAGTCTGCATTGCCATCGCTGATACTGGCGATACCATAGAAATTGTCATTAAACATATGGCCAGCGGTTAATCCTAATGAAGCATCATCAGGTAAACCAATTGTTCCCGCCCCCGTACTGAAGACTAGATTGGTAAAACCACCCCAAGGGCTGGCTAATGCATAAACATCGACGTAGTCAGTGGTATCAAAGAAACCTACTAATAATGATGTTTTACCGCCGTTAAATTTTTGTTTCCAATACAGGTTGGTTAATCGGCTGCCTTGGTCGCTAAAACTTGGCGCAATCATGCTTGCCATACCAACACTGTCCATAGCAAAACCTTTCGGCGCAGTATCTGTATAAGAATGGCGATGCTCTACTTTCCAGACTATGCCACCTGTATTTCCTGATTCTCGACCGATTAAATCCCACGAACCATAAAAACGTGCGACACCTGATGCACTACTATCATCAGCCCCAGCAAGGGTATTTGTTGCACTTAATGCTAATACGTTATAGTCCAAACCAAAGGTAAAATCATGCTCATCAGCTAATGCTTCTCGCCATGATTTTTGCGGATCTTGTTTATTATCTTCAATCGTATTGCCAACACTGCCTGGCCCACCAAATTTTGGCGATGCTTGGACAATAAAACTAGTACTTGCTGCTCCCAAAAGAACAATCAATGAATATAATGTTTTGCTAGTGATAAAAGGCATGAACCATTACCTATGAAATGATTAAAAATTGTTAAGGAATAATACGTAAATACACATCCAACTTTTACCATATTACGCCACGCATATTTATAGGAGATATCTTTTGCTATTAACAGAGGTAAGACGGGTAGGTTTAGGCATAATAGTCTCTTTAAAACTGTAGCCTCTATACTTTTTGAAAAGGTTAGCAATACGATTCTAAAATAATACCGTAAAAAGAGCTGGAAATAATCGTACAGATACTGTCTCTAAACCTCACTAATTAGTCTTGAAAGAGGATTTTGATAGATTTTCATATCATCTAAACTTGCTTGAAAATTAAAGTAAGCATCTGATTATTTTATTTTATATTTGTAAACATACAAATAATTAGTATCACTTAAGTCGCAATACATTCAACAAGTCACATATACATAAAGTAATCGACCATTTCTAATCACATTTCCTAAATATGTTCAATAATTAACCATATATATCACTTCTTAAGAAAGCCTTAAGGTTAACTAACTATTATTAATCTAAATTTGATTGAAGATAGTGTTTCCTGTTTAGCAACCTAAGGCCAATGACAATATTGTGTATATACGAATCAAATTAAAAAATATTTACTAATGACGTTAATTATGTTTCTACAACTAGTAATAATGAATATGAATGTATCTTATGTTTACCAATGCATGGCTATATCTGAAAGTTAAATTGTAGCCAATACATAAACTAACAAAAATAGAGGGTATGTATTGATGGAAAGTTTTAAACAAAAAAAAATATTGATTCTAGCTGGTGCATCGGTTCATTTAAAATTAGTTGAAGCAGCAAAAGAGCTTGGTTGTCATACGATAGTCACTGATTATTTGGATTCATCACCGGCAAAAGATATAGCCGATGAAAGTTGGTTACTTAACATCTCAGATGTTGAAGGAATCGTAACCCGATGCAGAGAAGAGCATGTTGACGGTATTATCACAGGGTGGATTGACCCATGCCAGAGACCATATTGGGAAATATGTCTAAAACTCGGCCTGCCATGTCTTGGAACAGAAGAGCAGTTTTTTCGCATGACTGACAAGCATGCATTTAAAGAAATGTGCATTACAAATGATGTCAATGTTATACCCGAGTATACGGTTGATGAGTGTATTGATAATCCAACCGTTTTCCCTGTATTTGTTAAACCTGTCGACAGCAGGGGCTCTAGAGGGCAAAACGTATGCAATAATCTAACGGAACTCAAGAAAGCGATTATAGATGCAAAGTCTGAATCTTCAAATGATGACATCTTAATTGAGAAATACATGGCGGAATGTCAAGAGTTTCAGTTGACATATTTTTATGTCAACGGCACACCCTACCTAGTTCGAACCGTTGATAGTTACACGGGTACAGCTGAAGATAAAATGGATAAGGTGACTGTATGCTCACTGTCACCATCATCTGTTACAGATAGTTATATCAAAAATGCACATGATAAAGTCATTGCGATGTTCAATAATCTAGGAATTCAGAACGGCCCTATATTTATGCAGGGCTTTGAAGATAATGGTGAATTCTATTTCTTCGATCCCGGGTTACGTTTCCCAGGTGTTGATTACGAAAGAATCTATAAAAAAGTATTCGGTATTGACCTTATGAAATTGATGGTGGCTTATTCTCTTACTGGTTCTTTACCCGATATAGAGCTTCCGAAAGATGGCTATGATCTCAATGGCAATAAAGTCGTTATTCTATTTCCTACGCTTACAGCAGGCCAAGTAGGAATTATAGAAGGTTTGGATAAACTCAGTTGCGATGATGCTGTTGTATCCGTACTTCCAAGGTGCAATGTCGGGGATAAGATTACCTGGTCATTCAATGTAAACCAGAGACTAGCTGAAATAGATATCCTATTAGAACCCTCTTTCGAGATTTCTGAATTTATCAACAGAGTACAAACATCTTAC
>JBALXF010000071.1:0-9771 GCA_036961085.1 Psychromonas sp. | reverse complement strand
AAATGGCAAGGTCAAGACGGACAAGATCGTTACACAACTGAAGTTGTTGTTACTGAAATTCAGATGATGGATTCACGTAACCCTGCACAAGCTGGCGGTCAACCGTTCCAACAAAATGCACCACAACAAAATAATCAGCAGAGCAATCAGCAAAACCAAAGTTGGGGTAATCAACCACAACAAGCGCCTGCTCAACAAGCTGCACCACAAATGGCTCCGGCTTACCAAAAGCCAAATCCAGCACCACAACAAGCACCGGCTCCACAACAGAAGCCACAGCAAGCTCCGGCACAATATAACGAGCCATCAATGGATTTTGATGACGATATTCCGTTCTAGTCCGGAAAAAATTAAAGTGTAATAATAAAACCTTTAAATAAAAAAAACCTAATACCTAGCAGAGATGCTGGGTTTTTTTATACGCTTTTTTCGCTAGCACAAAGCAAATATTTATAATCCCCAATGTAATTTCACGTTTACTTCTTTGCGTGTAATGTTATAACATAACATCACCTTAGGATTGCAAGTTATACTAATTTCCTGCTTTATTATCTACTGATTAAGAGTTTCCAATGTCTACTAATGCCACACCTTTGAGTGCGAGCTCTACAACTTCACCTATCACCAAACGGCTAGCTTCTATTGATATAATGCGAGGCTTAATCATTTTGATTATGGTTATCGATCATGTCAGAGAGCGTTTTTACTATCACAAGCCTGTTGCAGATCCAATGGATATAAACGACACAGAGCCGGAGCTATTTTTCACTCGAATCCTAGCTCATTTATGTGCCCCATTATTCGTATTTTTAACTGGTATTTCAGCTTGGTTGTATGAACACCCTACAAATGGAAGTAAAAGAAACGTAAGCGAGTTTTTATTCAAGCGAGGACTTGTTCTTATTTTAATGGAGATTACACTGGTTAATTTCTCTTGGTTTGGAAAATATGAAACACTCTACCTACAAGTCATTTGGGCTATCGGGTTAAGCATGATTTGCTTGAGTATATTACATAAATTACCAATTAAACTGGCAGCTGCACTGGGACTTATTATTGTCTTTTGCCATAATTTATTGACTCCAATTAATTTTAGCCCTGATCAATTCGGCTTTGTATTTTGGACCATTTTTCACGATGCCAACTTCTTAGTAACTGAAGGCCCACTCAATATTAAGGTATCCTACCCAGTATTACCTTGGATCGGGGTGATCCTCCTAGGTTACTCGATTGGACCTCTTTTTGCTCGTACTGTTGAAGCTCAAACCCGACGTAGTTTATTAGTTAAAATTGGTATTTCTAGTTTACTGCTTCTGTTGATTTTACGCGGCTTTAACCTTTATGGTGAAACAGACAACTGGGTAGTGGGAGCAACATATATAGAAACCATAATGTCATTTGTTAATTACACTAAATACCCGCCTTCACTTCACTATATTTTATTAACCCTAGGATTAGGTTTAATTCTTCTAAGTTACTTTGAAAAACATGAAAACAAGTTAACTGATGTACTGCAAGTATTTGGCTCTGCACCCATGTTCTTTTATATCCTACATTTGTATGTACTTCTGTTTGCTTACCGTGGCAGCATTGCTGTATTTGGTGCGAATCAAGGCGATCTATTCGCGATTCCGAGCGTTGGCTATATTTGGTTGATAACACTAGGTTTATCCGCTTTACTTTATTATCCAACCAAAACATTCTCGCAATACAAACACCAAAGCGGTAATAAAATATTGAAATATTTTTAATCGATTAGCTATTACTGATTAACCTTAAAGCTTCATATTTTGTTCAATGGGAATAAAAAAATGAAGCTTTTAAAATGGATTATGAGTGGAAAATCTCGTTTTTATGGACAATTATTTTTAGTGAAACAGCAACTTTTCTTATTGTGAAAGAAGACATCAAACAAGTTGTTGATATGACGAATAGTAAATACAATGTTGGTGTTCGGTTCATGTACAGCCGCTTAATACCATTGAGCGGCTTTTTCATATGCTTAATAATAATTATCCTCGACAAAGCCCTAACAGCAAAAATAGAGCATAAACAGTATCTTTTTTACCTCTAAAAACAACATCTTCTAAAACATAAAAATTTGATAAAAATGCCTGCTAAATTAAAGACAATTACGTTATATTAGTGGCTTATTATCGCCACCGTTTTAATTTTATTTATAAAACATAAGTCATTATAAAGCTTATTAAATTAATACTTAATCTTCGTATTTCACCCTTAACTTGGCGCTATATCCTTTATGTTTAAAGCCTCTCCAGATACATCTCTACAGCTCGTTTCTAAAAAAGATTTCCTACGTGTATTTTCGATTGTTTTTTTACCCATGCTACTTGCAGCTGTTGATCAAACATTACTGGCCACTGCAACGCCTGCAATTGTTAATGATCTTGGAGAAATGCAATTAGCATCTTGGATAATGATCGCTTATTTATTGGCAACAGCCGCTTCAGTTCCAGTATATGGTTGGTTGGGTGATCGTTATAACCGCCGTAATATGTTAATTGTCGCATTAATTATTTTTACTATAGGCTCAATCACTTCAGCTTTAGCCCAATCTATGCCGATGTTAATTGTTGGTCGTGTTATACAAGGTTTAGGCGGCGGTGGGCTCATGAGTTTATCTCAGGCATTAATTGGAGAGTTTATTCCACCTCGACAACGTGCTCGATTCCAGGGATATTTTGCTTCATTATTTGCAGTCGCTAGTATCGGTGGACCAGTTATTGGTGGTTTTGTGGTTAGCTTTCTTGCTTGGCAGTGGTTATTTTGGATAAATATCCCACTAGCGATCTACGCAGGTTATAGGCTAATGTCTTTACCTACAACAAAATCCACATTAATGAAACGATCCATTGATTGGTACGGGTTAATTTTATTTCCAATCATGATGACCACCCTAATTTACTGGCTAACAGCTGGGGGTAATGAATTTGCATGGCTATCTTCAGAAAGTGCGATCTTTATAGGATCCTTCACTCTATTAATGCTTTTATTTGTCACTCAGCAACGAAAAACACAACATTCATTTTTGCCATTGCCGCTGTTAGCTAAAAAAGAAATTTACATTCCATTAATGTCCACTTTTTTATTCGCAGCTTGCTTCTTTGCCTTAATTTTCTTTTTACCTATTTATCTACAAATTGGCTTTGGGGCAAGTGCGTCAACCTCTGGCTTATTATTATTACCACTTACCATTGGTACAATTACAGGTTCTTATACCACAGGTAAGGTCATCGCTAGAACCGCAATTCCGAAATGGATGCCTGTGATTGGTATGAGTATCACCACCATAGGGTTCATATTATTAGGCACGCTCGCGCCAAACCCGAAAGTGATAGGTGCATTAGGCTTCTTTTGTGGTATTGGTTTAGGTACTGTGATGCCTTCTACACAATTACTTATTCAATCGGTAGGCGGTAAGCAAAACTTAGGCCGTATTACTTCAATGGCTTCGTTATCTCGCTCTCTCGGTGCCTCTATGGGAACGGCATTATTCGGCACACTAATTTATGCTTTAATTCCAAGCTTTAGTCGTGATTCTGGTATCGAGTTCCTATTAAACAGCCCAAGAGACGGCATTATTAATGCTTTTCAAATTGGCTTCTTAGTGGCTGCAGTCGTCGCTTTTTGCTGTGTTATCAATGCAGCTTGTGCGCCACGTGTTTCGCTCGCTGATTTAGAAAAGAAGTGGTGATCAGTAAGACTAAGAATTGATAATTGATGTGGGAATAGAGCGAGGAATGTGAGAATGTTATTTAATGCAATTCAAACTAAAATAGCCATCGAAACATATAAATAGAGTCGCAATGGCTGCTTATTCAAATGATTGAAGCGAGTATTTAGTTACTAGCTTCAATCTGCCGTTAAAACCTATAACGACAGTTTATCAATCTATAGCAAAATTATTTTGAAGTATTTTGCAGTAGGTAATCAGGGCCCGCTGTTGCAGCTGTTACAACAGATAGTTTAGATACATCAGCACCTGTTGATTGGTAACTATTCATACCCTTTTCAATCGTTTTAGACGGTAATTCAGCAGAGTAACTAGTGATTTGTTCAGCTTCTGTTACCGTTCCAACATAAGACTCATTATTGTAAGTAGCACCAACTAATGGGTACTCTGCGGTTGCTCGTACACTAACAAATTCAGTTGATTCACTGTTATCAATAACATTGTTTCCAGCAATTTTATTACCACCTGATTTGATAGAAATAAGCTCACTATCCATATCTATCATTAGGTTATTAACGGAAACAATGGTGTAACGGGCGGTTCGCTTGTACCTCTATTAACCTTGGGTGTTCTGGGTGATGCCGTATCAGCGGTTTTGCTTGGCGCGCTAATAGTTCAAGGCTTAACATCAGGTCCATTGTTGTTCACACAAAACCCTGAAATTGTATATGGTATTTTCAGTTCAATGCTAGTGGCAAATGTTGTTATGTTAGCAATTGGCTTGATGAGTATACGATTCTTCTGTCAAATCATTGAGGTACCAAAAATCATATTGATTCCAATGATCATCTCCCAATCAGAATTATCACAGCTTAAGTAAAACTTAATATTGTAATCGCTTTTAATAGCCATATTAATTCGAGAAAACGGCAATAAGGGAAAACTAGAAAGGCATTTAGCCAATTAGGCTAACTGCCAATCTAGTTTACAACTAAACTGCCACTGTGAGTCTGTGGTTAGACTCATGCAAATGGTTAGCAGAAGCTGTTCGCGCTTTGTCACTGTTGCCAGCCATAATCGCATCATAAATCTGACGATGCAGGTCAATACATGTACTACCTTCTTCTGAAGAGTGAACAATAAAGTTAATGAACATGGTAGTTAGGATATTTCCGAATGGCAGATAAAAATCATTTGCAGTGGCATTAAAGATCAAGCTATGAAATTTCATATCGATCTCAATCCATGCGACCTGATCAAACTCTTCTTGCGCATCGATTTCAACCATCTTCTGAAATATTTCAGATAATTCCTTGCGCTGCTCGACCGAAGCAAACTGAGCTGCTAATGCACAAGCTTCTGGCTCAATGGCACGACGCAGACCTAAAAACTGTCGGCAAAATTCATCAACATCCGTTAACCCATCCATCCACTCGATTAGTTGTGGGTCAAGGAAGTTCCAATATGCACGCTGAACAACACGTGTGCCTACTTTAGGACGAGATTCAAGTAAACCTTTTGAAGTCAAAAGCTTTTGTGCTTCGCGTAATGCGGTACGGCTTACCCCAAATTGCTCACAAAGAGCCATTTCACCGGGAATGATTTCCCCTTCAGGTAAATCGCCGGATAGTATTCCTCGAGCAATCTCACGTGCAACTTGCACGTGCAGGCTTCGTTTAGAACCAGATATAAAATTAAAAGTGCTAGCCATTAGTTTGCTCATTTATTATGTATTATTTAAGCACTATAGCATTATCATCATTAAGCACCAAATTAGTATAAAAATAACGTGAACTTGGTGCATAACATTTATCGCAGAAAATCAGTAATTCCTTTTCTCTACAGACAAATTTATGAATAAATACCCCTAGATGCGCCCCTCACGAAATAAACTGCAAAATGTCAAACAAGTGTGTCCCTGCTCTCTTTATTATTGAAAAAACACTCGACCACAGCAGGTGGTATTGTATTATTTATAGCAATTGAGTGAATCAAGAAAGTTACCATAGTCGCTTTACTGATATAAAAGTGTACAGAAAACGAATGCAGTAAATAAATTCATATTTATGATATGGATTTATTTACTGTATTTATAAAATACGACTCATGACTGTGGTCAAATAGATGAGCTTAACAGCGTTATAAATAATAACGCATTGATGGTGCCTTTATCCCTATTTGAGTAAGTTATTATAAGCATTTTTTTATCCGCTCAATAGCTGTTGTAGTAACTGTCTATTATAACCCAGTGCCCTAATAAGCATTGGGCAAATCTAATGATTCATAAAGATTAAATAAATTATTTTCAAAGGGTAAAACCAGATTCACTGGTTTTCCCCATTTTACTTTAATTCATTATGATACGCAGGCCTTAATGCCCATGTTCTGTGTAGAGGGAGATTCAAGCCTCCGAATTCATGTCCAAGTAGCATAACAAATTGCGCGTAAAATTTTGTCCGGTAAAGTGAAAAAAAATCAAAAATCACTCACTGAAATGGAATTATGCGAAGTGTTTGGTGTTAGCCGAACAGCATTACGCGAATCAACTAAATTACTTTCTGCAAAAGGCTTAATTGAGTCTAAACCCAAGGTCGGCACAATAGAACGCCCTCGTTCGCAATGGCACTTTTTAGCCCCTCAATTACTCGATTGGATACATGATTTAGAAGATAATCAGTACTTATTATTGCAGTTTCTTATGTTAAGAAAAGCGATTGAACCGGAAGCAAGTGCCCTAGCTGCGGTTAATACTACTGTTGAACAACGCAAGGTTCTACCGCAAGTTTTCCAGAATATGTTATTGGCGAGTGAAGTGTTGATTATGAAGAATGGACACTAAATGATCTGCTTTTCCATCAAACGGTCTATTTATCGACTGGTAATCAATTTCACCTACCTTTCGCAAATATTTTATCGACTATCTTTAAGCAATTTATTGCGGTGTCGGCATTAGGTGAAAGGTTCTGTATAGAAGAACATCGTGTGATCTATGATGCCATCATGTCGGGTGATGCAGATATGGCACGTCTAAAGGCAGAATCATAAATGCTCAAGCGCTTCGACATTTTTAGCAATGGCTTTGCCCATTAAGCTTGAACGTCCTACTTCTCTACTTAGTTCAGTAATTTCTACTTGATTAAGTAAAATTGGTTGTATTGTCATAATCACTTTTCCCCTACTTAGGTAGACTGAAGCCACCCGCAAAATTTATATTATAATACAATACTTATCTTGTTCATACAGTATTTACCTGAAATAATATGATGAATTACACTTCAAACTATTCAAAGAAAGAACTAAAAAATGAAAGAAAACTAAATATCAAAAACTTACCCATCTGATAAAAAGAGATAAGTTGACTGCCATTTGACATCGGTCACACAACCATGATCATATTGTATTACAATTGTACTTTAATACTTATTCAGCGTAATATTAAAGGATTTTTTTAATTAATAATTTTAGGAGATACCCATGAGCAGTTTTTTCAAAATTGAAGAGAATGAATGGGAAGTTATCGCCGGTGGTATTAAGCGTAAAATCGTTGGTTATACTGACGAGTTAATACTAACACCTTAGTTTTGACAAAGGCGCTATCGGCACACCTCACACACACGACATCCATGACCAAATAGGTTATGTAGTAAGCGGTAGTTTCGAAGCTGAAATTGATGGTGTTAAAAAGTATTAACTGCTGGTGATGCTTACATTGATCCTAAAAAATTTATGCTCGGTGCTTTAGAGCAAGGCAGCATTCTTCTTGATGCGTTTTCATCAGCACGTCAAGACTTTTTAAAATAAGTGTTAACGCAACCTCTGTTGCTAAGGTAATAAGTAGATGAAATCACAAAACATTGCGATCATTGGCGAGTGTATGGTTGAGCTACAACAGAATGGCGAAGGACTAAAGCAAACTTTTGGTGGCGATACGTTAAATACTGCATTGTATTTATCTCGTTTAACTAAAGCACATGGCGTAACAACTAGCTATGTAACAGCATTAGGTCAAGACCCTTTTAGCGTAGATATGCTAGAAAAATGGCAAGCTGAAGGTATTGAAACAGGACTTGTTTCTCGCCTAACAGACAAACAACCTGGTCTTTATTACATCGAAACTGATGATACGGGTGAGCGTAGCTTCCATTACTGGCGCAACGATGCTGCCGCTAAATACCTATTTGATCAAGAAGATTCAGCAGCACTTGTTGAAAAACTAATGTCATTCGATGCTGTTTACCTAAGTGGTATTACACTAGCGATTCTGACAGACAATGGTCGTGACGTATTATTCTCATTCTTAGAAGCATATAAAGCACAAGGCGGCAAAGTTATTTTTGATAACAACTACCGTCCTAAATTATGGAATAGCCAGCAAGATGCCATCACTTGGTACCTTAAAATGCTGACATTCACTGATATCGCTCTATTAACTTTTGAAGATGATCAAGATTTATACGGTGACAAAGAGTTAGAAGAATGTATAAAACGCACTTCTGAAGCTGGCGTTACTGAAATCGTGATTAAACGCGGTAGTGATGACTGTCTAGTGGTTGAAGGTGGAGAACAGAAACTTGTTTCACCAAATAAAATCACTAACGTTGTAGATACAACTGCAGCGGGCGATTCATTCAGTGCTGGTTACCTTGCAAAACGCCTATGTGGCGGTTCATCAGCAGACTCAGCTTCCGCTGGTCACTGTGTTGCAGGAACTGTTATCCAACACCCTGGTGCTGTTATTCCATTGGAAGCAATGCCAACATTGGAACTGTAATAGTTAAAATATTACTATGGATGCCGCTTACCCAACAAGTGGCTTGATTTCAGCGGTTACATGAACTCCTCGTTCAAATAACCGCTCATTATGAGAAAAATTATGACAACTTTAAATGATCAATTAGCAGCACTAAAAGTAATCCCAGTTATTGCAATCAACAGAGTAGAAGATGCAATTCCTCTAGGTCGTGCACTTGTTGAAAACGGCATGCCATGTGCAGAAGTTACACTTCGTACAGAATGTGCAATTGAAGCAATCCGCATCATGCGTAAAGAATTCCCAGATATGCTTATCGGTTCTGGTACTGTTCTAACTAACGAACAAGTTGATGCATCTATCGATGCTGGTGTTGACTTCATCGTCAGCCCAGGCTTCAACCCTCGTACAGTTCAATACTGTATCGATAAAGGTGTTGCTATCGTACCTGGAGTTAACAACCCAAGCCTAGTTGAGCAAGCAATGGAAATGGGTCTTCGCACTCTAAAATTCTTCCCTGCTGAGCCATCTGGCGGCGTTAACATGCTTAAAGCATTAACAGCTGTTTACCCAGTTAACTTTATGCCGACTGGTGGTGTAAGCCTTAACAACGTTGATGAATACTTATCAATCAAATCAGTTCTTGCTTGTGGTGGTACTTGGATGGTTCCTACTAAGCTTATGGACGAAGGTAAGTGGGATGAGCTAGGCGCACTTGTAAAAGACGCAGTTGCTCACGTAAACGCATAATTCAAATTATCGCGTAAAATGCTAAAACCTCACTCTGTGGGGTTTTTTTATATCTGCTTTTCAGTAACCACCCAATTCCCTGTCAAACAATGACTAAACAAGCGACTCAGCAATTCTTTCACTAACTATCCCCTCTTATAGCACTAAATTCATTTAATAAGCTTATCCACTAACACATTGAAATAGAAACCTTAGTATCCACTTTTCATTACCAAGGATCAGAAGCCCTGACTAAAAAACTGGCCTGACATTTTTTATCTCAAGTCAATTTAAAGTACTGTATTAGTCGATTTAAAATACTTTAAATAATCAAACGTAAAATTACAGCAATAAAAACATCACCTCACATCAACCTTATTAATGACTTTCAGTAGCTAGCAATCATTAGCAAATAACTTCTCATCTATAATTCACCAGCAAAACCAAAGTGCCACATACCATCAAGAGGAGCAGTTGCTAATGCAAAATACTGACTTTTAAGATCGTTTAGAAGTTGCAATGATTCAATTTTTTTTATTTCCAACATGACTTTTTACCTAAAGATATTGATACGTTAATGATCAAAGCAGATAGCTAT
>JBALXF010000070.1:0-9929 GCA_036961085.1 Psychromonas sp. | reverse complement strand
AGCGTGCAGCACCTCTGTAAATGAACTCAAACCGAAACGTAGTTCCGCAGTTGATTGAAGTGTGCGTGGTAGTGTTTATAAGTTTTTTGCAAAAGATCACCTGAGTCATCTACATAAGCATGAAATTAAAATAAAGATAACAAAAAAGGCCTACATACTAAGTATGTAGGCCTTTAAAATTAATTCGAAATTATTTTTATAGGTTGTTTCTTTGGCTTATATTTCAAGCATTCTTGCTTGGCGATCTTCTTCTTCTTCTCTAGCCGCAGTAATTTCATCTAAAATATTTTCAACATCTGTGACTTCTGAGCTTTCATTAAATTGCCCCGTTAATTCTAGATCATCATTTAAGTCACCAGATTCATATAGAGACCAAATTTCTTTTCCATATTCAGTGTTACTCAACTGAGGCGCAAATTGTGAATAATAGCTACGCATATTATTCACATCACGTAAAAACATACGTTTCGCATTATTATTAGCAGCAGCATCAACAGCCTGGGGCAAATCAATAATCACCGGCCCCCATTCATCAACCAATACATTAAACTCAGATAAATCACCGTGAATAATACCAATATTCAACATACGCACGATCGATACCATCATTTCATAGTGATCTTCTAAGGCTTGCTCTTCTGGCATAACAACGTCGTTTAGTCGAGGTGCGGCAACACCATCTTCGTCGGTGATAAGATCCATTAATAAAACACCTTCGAAACAACCATAAGGTTGCGGGACTCGAACACCTGCATCTGCTAATTTATAAAGCGCTTCTACTTCGGCATTCTGCCATACTTTTTCTTGCTGTTGACGACCAAATTTTGAGCCTTTCTCCATCGCACGAGAACGACGTCCGTTACGTACTTTACGGCCTTCGTTATATAAAACGGCTTGTTTGAAACTACGTTTGCTAGCTTCTTTATAAACTTTTGCACAACGTATATGCTCGCCACACTGCACCACAAAAACAGTAGCTTCTTTACCGCTCATCAACTGATGTAACACCTTATCAACTAATCCATCGTCAACAAGTGGTTGTATTCTTTTTGGAGTTTTCATATTCACTTATATAGTTATTATTACGGTTGATTTACGCTGTGTTCAATAGCTCTTTTATCGCTCTTATCTTACTTTCCTGAGTCACACTCACTTGCTGGAATTCTGCTAATTCCCCACAACAAACAACTTCTTGCATATGGCTTTTACGTGGTGCTTTACCCGATAAATGGACTTCTTTGATACCCGTCTGCTTGATAATTTTTTGTACATTTGCAGGATTAATTCCAGAACCTGCCATAACGGATAAATGTCCTTCAGATAATTCTACCATTTTTTTTATATTGGAAATACCATCAATAGCATTCGGCATTAAACCTGATGTTAATATTCTTTCGCAGCCCGCTGTTAATATTTTATCTACGCCATCTCCTATATCTACGCTGCAATCTATTGCTCGATGAAAAGTGACGCCAATACCTGCTGCGGCATGCATTAAACTTTTAAGCACATCAGCGTCCACTTGTGCCTGTTTATTTAATATTCCAAAAACTAAGCCATGCACACCAGCAGCACGCGCATTATAAATTTCTGCAAGCATCATTTCAATTTCATGGCTTGAGTATAAAAAGTCACCATCTCGTGGTCTGATCATCGCATATACCGGAATAGTAGAATACTGCACCGCAGACTTCATTAAGGCAAAACTTGGTGTTAAACCTCCTAATGCTAATGCACTACATAATTCAATACGGTCTGCGCCTGCTTTTTGGGCGGTAAATAAAGATTCAATATTATCGATACAAACTTCAAGCTTTAACATCATCACCTAGCTAATTTAAAGGTTAGAAAAGTATATATACCCTTGTTACCTCATGGGTATAACGGAAAATAATCAGGCACCAGTGCGCCTCGTATATTGCCTATCAAGTTTTGCTAGTATACGTATTCCACTCTCCCTTGTCTTATCAGCGTATAAAATATCAGCATAAATATTGATGATAATATTTTCCACAATCATTTTTAATTAAAATAGATGCTTTGTATTGCTTATAAAACCCTCAAACAGTTAATATACTCACTGTTTACAACTTTTTTTTATGTCAGATTTGACTTATGGCTTGTGCACGGTAACCTTGAAAAAACATCTAACCGAACAGAGGCAACAATGGCACTAAAAAAACCTGAAAAAATGCTTTATGAAGAAGCAACTTCTGAATTAGAAAACATTGTCAGCCATCTAGAGGAAGGTGATATTCCTTTAGAAGAAGCATTAAAACAATTCGAACGTGGTATTGCACTTGCTAGAAGTAACAGTCAAAAACTACAAAAAGCACAACAGCAAGTAAATATTTTAATGCAACAAGATGAACAATCACCTCTTCAAGAGTTTAATGATTAACTAATTAATGGCTTACCTTACTCTTTGAATACTTAAAAGAACCCTAAAAAAATATGAAGCAATTTGAATCAATCCTTGCCAATTACCAACAACGCGTTAATAAACAACTGCATCAATATATTGATATTGCACACCCAATTTCATCGTCCCTTAATGAAGCGATGCTTTATGGTGCGGTATTAGGCGGTAAACGTGTCCGCCCTTTCTTAGTGTATGCTGTTGGTGAAATGCTTGGTTCATCTTTGCAAACATTGGATCCATTGGCCTGTGCTGTAGAGTGTATTCATGCTTATTCGTTAATTCATGATGATCTTCCTGCAATGGATGATGATGAACTGAGACGTGGGCAATTTACTTGCCATAAGAAATTTGATGAGGCGACAGCAATTCTTGCTGGTGATGCACTGCAAACACTCGCTTTTGATATACTTTCTCAGCCGAATAGAAACATTCAAATCTCGACACAACTAAAAATGCTCAATCGCTTAGCCAAAGCATCGGGTGATCATGGCATGTGTGCAGGTCAAGCTTTAGACTTAGCAGGTGAGAACCAAGCCATTGACTTAAGCATGTTAGAAAAGATTCATCGTGCTAAAACGGGTGCATTAATTAGTGTCGCAGTAGAACTAGGTGCGCTTTCTAAATCGGATTTACCAGCACAACATTTACAGTTATTGCAAACTTTTGCATCTTCCATTGGCTTAGCATTTCAAGTTCAAGATGATATTTTAGATGTAATAGGTGATACTGCTACTCTAGGTAAACCGCAAGGCTCTGACATTGCATTAAATAAATCAACCTACCCTGCGTTGTTAGGTTTAGATCAAGCTCAACAAAAAGCTGAGATACTTTATCAAGAAGCTATATCTGCTTTATCACAATTACCTTATAATACTCAGTTATTGGCATCATTTGCGCAATATATAATCAAACGAGATAAATAAGCATTAAGTGATTTTATCGTTCCAACACTATGCTAAGTATACTCATATCATTACCTTTTAAACGTGACGAATTATTATGCCTTTGGATTTAAACAATTACCCTTTACTCGCTAAGATTAATTACCCTGAAGATCTGCGTTTATTAAAAAAAGAACAATTACCGCTTCTTTGTGATGAATTGCGTGCATTTTTGCTTAATACCGTTAGCCAAACAAGTGGTCACTTGGCATCTGGCCTAGGTGTTGTCGAATTAACCGTTGCTTTGCATTATGTTTACCATACCCCTTTTGATAATCTTGTTTTTGATGTTGGGCACCAAGCTTACCCACATAAGATATTAACTGGTCGTAGAGATCAGATGGATAGCATTCGTACTTTTAAAGGTTTACATCCATTCCCTTGGAGAGAAGAAAGCGAATACGATGTGTTAAGTGTTGGCCATTCATCGACTTCAATAGGCGCTGCGTTAGGCATGGCTATTGCAGCAGAAAAAGAGCAACAAGGACGTAAAGTAGTTGCTGTAATTGGTGATGGTGCAATAACTGCGGGCATGGCATTTGAAGCATTAAACCATGCAGGTGCGTTGCACAACGATATGCTAGTCGTGTTAAATGACAATGAAATGTCTATTTCTGAAAATGTTGGCGCATTGAATAATCATCTGGCGAAAATATTATCAGGGGATCTCTATACAACGTTACGTGAGGGCAGTAAAAAAGTACTTTCAAATGTACCGCCAATAAAAGAGCTTGCGAAGCGTACCGAAGAACATCTCAAAGGAATGGTTTCTCCAGCGACTATATTTGAAGAATTTGGTTTTAATTATATTGGTCCTGTAGATGGGCATAATGTACTTGATCTTGTTGATACATTGCGCAACATGAGAATGCATACTGGTCCACAATTTTTACATATCATGACCAAAAAAGGTAAAGGTTATAAACAGGCTGAGCAAGATCCAATCCGCTACCACGCGGTGCCTAAATTTAATCCGCAACAAGATTTACCTAAATCAGCTCCAAGCAGCCCGACTTATTCACAAATATTCGGTGACTGGCTAAATGATATGGCAGATCAAGATGAAAAACTAACAGCAATTACACCAGCAATGCGTGAAGGCTCTGGCATGGTTAGTTTCTCACGTCGTCACCCTGATAAGTATTACGATGTAGCAATTGCAGAGCAGCATGCGGTAACACTTGCAGCCGGCATGGCAATTTCAGGTTTAAACCCTGTTGTTGCAATCTACTCAAGTTTTTTACAACGCGCTTACGATCAAGTGATTCATGATGTTGCTATTCAAAATCAAGGTGTATTATTTGCAATCGACAGAGCAGGTATTGTCGGTGCTGACGGTCCAACTCATCAAGGGGCTTACGATTTAAGCTTTTTACGTTGCGTACCTAATATGATTGTTATGACACCATCTGATGAGCAAGAATGTCGCGATATGTTGTACACCGGTCATCTTCTTAAACAGCCTGCTGCAGTGCGCTACCCTCGTGGTACAGGTACTGGCGTAGAGGTCAATAAAGAGATGACAGCTTTAGAAATTGGTAAAGGGAAAATAGTTACACAAAGAAACAACATGGCTATTTTGTGTTTTGGTACTTTTTTACAAGAAGCACTACCAGTGGCTGAAAAGTTGAATGCTACCATTGTTGATATGCGTTTTGTTAAACCACTTGATTCAGAGTTAATTTTACAATTAGCTAAATCCCACCAGCAATTTGTCACTATTGAAGAGAATAGTATTGCAGGTGGCGCAGGCTCAGCAGTTAATGAATTTTTAATGTCGCAGAGTATCAATTTACCAGTATTAAACCTAGGTTTACCTGATCAGTTCATTGAACAAGGAACACAACAAGAGATATATCAAATGCTGAAATTAGATGCTGCTGGTATAGAGCAGCAAATCAAGAAGTACTTTAATTTGTAGGGGTGACCACTTTTAATTTATTCCAGTAAGGCACGCCTGTTACTGAAAAAACTTCTTCAAAATTATATTTATTATCTGCACCCCACACCGTATTTTTAAAGAATAGTGGGGTGATATAATACTCCTGTTGTGCTTCGTCAAAAAATCGCCATGGCTTTGAAATCATACTATCTATTTTTTTTTGTTCGGCTAAAAGATTAATAAATGACGAAATGTCACTGTCGTTGAATAAATGGTCATAATTATTCTCAACATTTCTATAACGAGACAACCATATAGATAAACTTAAATCATAATCAGGTTGATTTTTAATCCACTCTTCTCTTGTTTTAGCTTCAGTGTAAACAAGTTGGATGCCCGTTTTTTTCATCATACTGGTTAGTGCTGCTAAAACTTGCTTTTTGTAGCCGCTTTGATCTTTCATCACAAGTATAGTTAACTGCTTCGGGATTTTTAAATCTTTAATTATTTTTCTTGATTTTTTTAAATCGTAATCGGTTAACCCACTATTCAATAACACTGAATGATGACTTTGCATTGGCATGAAAGCATCTTCGAGGATCCCCATACCGCTAGCAATATTTTTTACTTTACCGAGTTGATTAATCGCTAAGATTATCGCGCTTCTTGCTTCTCTGTCTGCAAAAATGGGTGATTTTTTATCATTAATAGTGAGCAGAATAACTTGCTCTGAATTTACTTTTACAAACGATTTCGAAGACATAACCTCTTCGGTTGCAATATTATGGCTAGGAATATTGGTACCAATATCAACATCATTAACGAGTAGCGCAAATAGACGAGATTTTTCTGATCTAATTTTAACAAAACGTAATTCAGGAATGTTTGATGCCTTTCCCCAGTAATTTTTATTTACCACAGTGCGAAGATGTAATTGAGGGTTATATTCTTTGATTATATAAGGACCAGTTCCTGATAGCGGTAGTTTCTCATTTGGAGCTTTCAGTACACCTAGAGGCTTATTCGGATCTATTTCATATTGCGTATAAAATATTGAGTCAAAAATATAGAAGTAAGTTAAATAGTCTAAAACACGTGCTTCAGATAAGCTGCTACGGACCTCAAAAGTGTAATCATCGATAGCAATAACTGATTCTATTTCGTCAAGAAAAGAAAGGGGTTCGTGCATATTCAATATTTTCTGGTAAGTCCAAGTGATATCTTTGCTAGTCAGTAAATTACCTGAATGAAAATAAATATTTTCTTTTAGGTGAAAGCGCATCACCCCAGGTTCAATTTGTTGCCAAGCATCGACCAAGCGCCCTTCTAACTCACCTGCATTATCCCAGCGAAACAATGGATCAAAAAACAGATTACGATATTGCTGTTCTAGCCTTTCTTTTACATACAAGGAAAAATGCATCGGTAACTCTTGAACTGCTATTTGTACCGCTTTCTCATTTGGCTTATCTATGATTTCACTAGGCAATGTCGCATTCTTCGCAAAACCATCTACTGATATAAAGAGTAACAATATCAATAAACGATTGAAATGCTGCATCGCCTTAATCATTATTTAGCCCCAGAAATAGATTAAAGTGTGTAAAACAACACCGGCAAAAACACCCGCGACAATGTCATCTATCATAATGCCAAAGCCGCCGTGTACTTTTTTATCTAACCAACTTATTGGGTAGGGTTTTAAAATATCAAAAAAGCGGAATAATATAAAACCAACAATCGCCCACTGAATACTGAAAGGTACCATTAACATAGTGATCCAGTAACCAACAAACTCATCCCATACGATAGCTTTGTGATCATGTACGCCCATATCTCGACTAGTAACGTGACAAATCCAAACACCTAAGATACTGCTCACCACTAGGATAGCAATATATGTTTCGACAGATAAAAATGACATTAGATAATAAAGTGGCACCGCCGCTATTGTACCGAAGGTACCCGGTGCTTTATTTGCTAAGCCACTGCCAAACCCCACAGCAGCTAAATGAATTGGGTTAGATAATTTTAACCCTTTTAAATCTTCACGGTTCATAATACTCATTGATACCTACTTAAAATGATCCCAGCCATTAATGAAAAAATTCACGGCTTGGTTATGTTGTAATAATGTGATTGGTTCTGCCTGCTGTGGATGCAGTTGACCAATAATCGAGATAGCTGGTGTAACTTGCTCTTGGCATGCCAACTGTTTATTAAGTTGCACTAAATGTGCATCGCTGATCGTAAATAACAACTCGTAATCATCACCACCGGTTAAGGCATATTGTATTGCCATATCCTCACTGATCTCATTCAAATCTACTGCTGCTAGCATTTCTTTAGATAAAGGTAATGATTCGATATTCAACTGCGCCGAACAATGAGACGCTTTTAAAATATGTTGTAAATCTTGTGTTAAACCATCAGATATATCGATACAACTCGATGCTAAGCCACGTAATGATTCACCTAATAGGATACGCGGTTCAGTTAACTCTAATGCATCTACGAAATATTGCTGATTTTGTATTTCTAATTGTTCGAGTTTCAATGCTAAGCCCAATGCTCCATCACCTAAATGACTCGAAACACAGATTAAATCATTGGCTTTTGCATTGTTACGCTGCAAGGCTTGACCTCTCGGTATAAGCCCTTTAACCGACACGGTAATACTAAGGGGCCCTTTGGTGGTATCGCCACCCACCAACGAAACCTGATGTTTATTGGCTAAATCAAAAAAACCGCGAGAAAACTCAGACAGCCAAGTTTGGTTATTGATGGCGCTAGTATCAGGCAAAGTAATTGCTAAAGAGATCCACTTAGGCGTTGCCCCCATTGCAGCCAAATCACTTAAATTTACCGCAAGTGATTTGTAACCTAGCCGATAGGGGTCAACATCTTCAAAGAAATGTATACCGCTAACTAATGTATCAGTGCTAACCGCAAGTTGATATCCGTCAGGTATATCTAAAATGGCGCAATCATCGCCAATGCCAACACTGACACCTGCACTTTGGTTCAAAACTGGGCGGTTAAAGTGCTGATTTATTAAATCAAATTCACCTAAACTCATTTACGTTTTAACTTTAATGTCGGTTTCCCTGAAGCCGTCTTAGCTGGAGCACTTTTACTTTTATTATTTACAAAAATTTTCTTTGCTGGTCGTTCACTATGACCTGCACTACCACGTGCTACTCGTGCTGTATTCTGAGTGCTTTTATTGTTTGAATTAGGCTGCGTAGTATTAACCGCTGTTTTCGATGAACCAGAAACAGCCTGGTTGATATCGCCCATCTCTTTTTCAGTTAAATTACGCCATTGACCCGGCTTTAAATTAGATAGATCTACATTCATAATGCGTGTTCGTTTTAATTTTGTTACTTCGTAACCTAGGAATTCACACATACGGCGAATCTGACGGTTTAACCCTTGCGTTAAGATAATAGTAAATACAAAACGACTTTGAGCTTTAACTTTACACGGTTTTGTTATTGTCCCTAAGATCGGCACACCGCGCTCCATACGCTCTACGAAGCGCTCACTGATCGGTTTATCGACAGTCACTTCGTATTCTTTATCATGGGCATTTTCAGCACGTAAAATCTTATTAACAATATCACCATCACTGGTCAAAAAGATCAAACCTTCCGAAGGTTTATCTAAACGGCCAATTGGGAAAATGCGTTTTCTATGGCCTATTGCATCAATAATATTACCATATACATCACGCTCAGTCGTACAGGTAATGCCGATTGGTTTATTGTAAACAATATAAACACGATCTGATTTATTCTGGGCACTTGCATTAATACGCTTGCCATCGACTAGGACAGTATCACCAGTCTGTACTTTCGTTCCTAACTCAGGCACCTTGCCATTGATTTTAACTCTGCTTTGCTCGATCAGCTTATCCGCCTCTCGGCGAGAGCAAAAACCTGAATCACTGATGAATTTATTTAGACGTGTTTCATTACTTACGCTCACAACATTATCCCGTTATATTATTAATAGTTGATGACTAGATTTACACATTAAAACACAATCGCCTTTGCAACGGAAACAGTACGTTTACAAAGACAATAAGGCTATTTGTATTTATTTGTATCTTCTAAAACACTACGCCATAAAACTACCTTACACTGCGTGCAAGCATGGTAATGTTTTGTCTCATCTGGATTTTCTTTTGGTGACTTTAATAGGCGCTCAACTGTTTCGGTATGTCCACAATATCTGCAACATAATTCGCCTTGTTCGTTGATCGATTTTTTTAATTTTTTATATTTATCTAAAACAGGTAATGATTCCCAATCGGTTTTACGAATAGGTTTTTTATGTATTAGGAAGTAATAGATGATTGCAATAGTAGCAAAAAGTATGAGGTAGGTAGACATAGCTTTCCTTAACGAACCTAATAAATTCAATTTTAGAATATAAAAGTGAGATTAGACTTTTCAAACACTATTTAACGTGCAGTAAAAGCATGAAAATGAATTTAGTTAGTTTCTAATTTACGTTTAGATTTATGCTTAGGATAGCTCAAATAATTTCACTATTCATAAATTTTAGATATAAAAAAAGCAGCTAAAAAGCTGCTTTTTTTAAGAATTGGTGCCCGGAGACGGACTTGAACCGTCACGCTCAGAAAGCGAGGGATTTTAAATCCCTTGTGTCTACCAAT
>JBALXF010000006.1:14249-20856 GCA_036961085.1 Psychromonas sp. | reverse complement strand
GTAACAATAAAAGAATTAATATTGTTTTTGGATAATTAATAATTGCTGTAGCGAGTCTGAGCAAAAGTACTTCCCTTTAAATTGATCGTTATTAAATTGCTAATCGTTATACAAAATCTGGTGATTTATTAAAATATTACCATAAAAATATTTGTAACTACTCAGCAGGGATAAATATATTTGGTAGACCCCATTGAGTCTGATTTTGCCTTTTGCTACTTACCAAAATACCTAAACCAAAAAGGGCGAATCATTACTGATTCGCCCTCAAACTGTTTTTAAATGACTTGAATAGGAAATCTATTTACATAAGGAATAACTATTGGCACCCATCAATTTTTGAAAATTCAATAATTTATTGGTAGAGCTTGAGTTTTTGGCTGCCCTGCATCTTCCATGGTTTAACTTTCATAGATTGGATTGCGCCCTTGACGGCGACTAGACGATTAGAAACCGAAACACAGTTTCGCAGTTCGGAGGAGTCATGCTCTCCCAACAGCAAGAGAAATAAGGTAAAGAGAGTATTGTTCGTAACACTATGCTGGCGCAAACTCACAGTACCGTGTAAAGGGATGGTTGAGTCTATCCCGCTGATCAGCCTGAACTGTCGTTCAATTCGCCTAACCGTTTTTTATGTTATTTAATAAATCCCTCTTTAACGCCCCCGTTCGTACAACACATCCATGTGCCGAGCCGAACTTAGTGGAAACCTCCTGTTTCCACTTGCTAAAGGAATTGATTTATCAATAAAACGAAAACGGAAAGATAAACACTAGCCGAATTGGTCTGATATATAGTCAAAAGGCAAGACGCGACTTCATTGTTCAGTGTCTTTAGGGCGTTTAAGTTTTTGGATCCAGTACATTCTTACCCATGTCTTTTTGCTTAATTTCTCGAGTTGCACGACAACTGGATGAATGTCAGCCGACAGAAGATTGGTTCCCTTCCATTGTGATTACATTATCTGGGGTATTGTGGAGATTGTTTTTTAGTAGCCAAGCTTCTAGATTGTCGGCTCCGCCAATATACTGACCTTCAAGCCATATTTGAGGAACAGTCACTGGCGTTTTTTCACCAATAATTGCTTTCACTTCAGGGATCATTCTATAAAGAGCGGCACTGTCTTTAACCACATCATGATAGCGGTACTCAACACCAGCGTCATCGAGTAATTGCTTTACTTTTACGCAAAATGGGCAGGTTTTCTTACCATAAATAATATTGCCTTTGAGCGTATCGCGCTTTACCCACTCTTGAATGACTGATTGCACTAAAACACCACGATTTAGTGCTTCCCCTTGGCTAATTACTTTTCCTTCAACGATCAGAATAGGGGCGTGCCATGACCCTCGCTTGAGCGGTTCCCACCAATGAGATAACCAGTCTTTGACTTCAAGTTCCACTGGAATGCCTTCTAACTCGGTTTCGAAAGTATCAAGTAAGATATCTTTAGTTAACGTACATTCGCCGCATGGGATCTTGACCTTAAATGGTCCCCAGCTTCCGCCCCAACGATACAGAGTGATCTTTATAGGTGTGCTCATGCTCTCATCCAATTTTTTCGTGTTATTTAAAAGAAGGTGTTATCTAATAGAGCGTACTAAAGAAATATAAATTTCATCAAAGACAATATAAATATCTTGTCTAATCATAAAGGGTAAGTAGCACAACACTGATGCGACAGGGAAAAGGGGGCGACTGGAACTACCGTTATTTTAAAAAAAGATCCACATAAATGCTTGGCTAGTTAAATAATGGACAAACCTTAATGTTGAACCCCATTGATTTCCTTCGTTAGTTATTTCACCTTGATGGCGAGTTACTTTCTTCTCAACAGCAAGAAGAAAGTAACCAAAGGACAGCTTTGTTCGTAACACTATGCTGGCGCATAACTCACAGTGCATTCCTAAACGTTTTTTATTCTTGACTATTCAATCAATCTTTAACGTACCAACTTGACTGCACATCCCTGTACAGAATCAAGCTTAATGAAATCTAGGCCAAGCCTTCTCATTAGCCTAAACTGCCGTTTAATTCGCTCCATTATTTCTTTACTAACAGTCATTTCCTATTCAAGAAAAACGCACGGAGAAAGGGAATATACACATTGGTATGATAATCTCCCGAATTTTCTCATTGGCATACAAAATAAAAGGCCTGACCCACGCGCCACATGTTTCCCTGCTATAAGTTGGTTTCAAGAAAACCTAAGAAAGTATTCCAAGATTTTTGGTCTGCTACTTGTTGATAGCGCTCAGAGCCCATTACCGTAAAGGCATGTGGTGCCCCAGAATAAATTTGGATTTCGTAATCAGCATTTACTGCTTCTAGTTGCGCTCCTAAGTCAGCTACTTGGGTAAGAGGAATCGCACTATCGGCACCGCCATGAGCCACAAAAATAGGTGCCGTTAGTTTTTCATAACTTTGACCTTCAGGCGTTGCTAGCCCACCATGAAAAGTTGCATAACCTTTTACTTCAGGAGCTTTTGCAGAACGAGCAAGTTCTAAAACAGCTGCTCCACCAAAGCAGTATCCCATGACGACCATATCATCTTGGCTTAGTTTCTTTGATTCAGAGATAGCGGCTAAAATTAAACTACGCATCTTTTCTCTATCTTTGTATAATTTACCTGTTTCTTCTTTTTTAGCTTGGGTTTCAACGGGACGGTTACCCTCCCCATACAAATCAGCTGCAAAGGTGTTGTAGCCGAGTTTAGCAAGCATATCAGCGCGATTTTCTTCGTACTCAGTTAATCCATCCCAGTCGTGTATAAGTAATACACTACCCTTAGATTCACCTTCGGCTTTAGCAAAGTAACCTTGATAATCTTGTCCGTTAACTTGATATGAAACCTGCTCTGCTGCGACTGGCAACGTGACCAATAAACCTAATAATAGTGCTTTCATTTGTAATAACTCCGTTTAGTGTTAGTTAAACTAATTTAGTAGAAGTGCTAATAAATACCCTATAGCTTAGGCTAATTTTACAGTTAACCCTTATCACTATATTTAGCGGGCGAGATAAAAATTATATTTAATGTTATGACTTAATTCACATAGTACCTAATACGTTACAAAAAAATAAAAGATCATTATTTTGAATAATTAATTGCTAATAGCGGGTTTGTTGTGAACGATGAAAGTATTTTTTGTACAGTGATTAAGTTATTAAAGAGACGAAAGGGAAAGCAGGTAGTGAGGCAATAAAGCTTAATCACTTCATGTGAGCGGTGGGCTTAAGTTTTTCATTTTGCACTTTAATGCAAAAAAGAACTAACTCCTTGGGCTTTCTCAACCAGTGTTCCTTTTAGTAACCCTTTTATAACGTATTGCTATAAATGAAATTTAAAATTCAATGGTCTGATTTTAAAAAACTTGATTTAATCGCGATCTGTTTTAGCAAATATCATTATCACTGAGTTAAAAGAGGCGGCATGTTTTAAATATCTCCATCCTTTTGCTTGCGATTTACAAGTGACTCTGGGTATCATTCTTAATTAATATGATACGAAGGATAAATTAGAATGAATAACGACAAGCAAGAGATAAACAGTGAAGATTTGATTGTAATAGCGAATGCGCAGTTACCTGAGCATGATGACTTTATCGAAGGTGTTAAAGTATCGAGTGTTGCAGAGAAGCACGGCGTTATTACTTTTAAAGGCGAATCTTTTTTAGATGAAAATGGCCTACCCACTGCAAAAAGCACCATCGCTTTCAACTTATATAAATGGCTTTGCCACCACTTTTCAAATAAATATAAGTTAATTGATTAAGCGACTTTTCTAAGTTGGGGCAGGTGTTTTTTGCATTAAAGTGCAAAAAAAGACCTGCCCCATCATTTTTCGCCTGTATGACCCTCGCCCTATAGTCAGACAATACTCAACTTAGCTAGGATTGAAAAATCCATCTGGAGCTTTAGGACAATTAAACTGTGCTATGTTTATTGGTGCTATGAGGTTTGTTGAATGGGATTTATTGTAAAATATTTTATATTTTTCAAACTAAATCAGGTAAAAACGGTAAGAGAGAAGGTTGTTGTTATTTATTCAATATTTGATGTTAACCATTTCTTTCAAGTTTATAGGGTAATCTTGTCGGGGGTAGCTATATGCATTGGCGTGGAAGACGTAAAAGTAGCAATGTAGAGGATCGTCGTAATACTCAAGTTTCTGGTGCTGGAGGCTTTGGCCGCGGTGGCGGAGGATTATTACGCTTGCTACCCATGGTTTTTAGAGTGCTAGGGTTTAAAGGTACCGCTATATTGATTGTGGGGGTGGGGGCTTACGGTTTATTTACCGGAAACTTAGGTGGTATGTTGGGTGGGCTTGGGCTTCAGCAAGACACTGCTAGCAGTGTCTCTAACGCTCCAATAAGTGAAACTGCAGAAGAAAGAGATCTCGTGGATTTTGTGTCAGTTATACTCGCGGATACCGAAGAGACTTGGACCAACTTGTTTCAGCAGCGTGGAATAACTTATAAAGAGCCAAGTTTGGTGTTGTTTCGTGATGCCGTAAAATCTGCATGCGGTATGGCGCAGTCAGCGACAGGACCGTTTTATTGCCCCGCTGATCAACAAGTCTATATAGACCTCAGTTTTTTTGAGCAGTTAGAAAATCAGCTCAATGCGCCAGGGGATTTTGCGCAAGCTTACGTTATTGCTCATGAAGTTGGTCATCATATTCAGACTCTGCTAGGGATTTCTAATAAAGTTCATACAGCTAGGAGCCAGTTAAGCGAAGTAGAAGGAAATAAGCTTTCGGTTAGACAGGAGCTACAGGCTGACTGTTTTGCTGGAGTTTGGGCTAACCACGCGAATAATAGCCGTCAATTACTTGAAGCTGGTGACATCGAAGAAGGATTAACTGCTGCTAGCGCAATTGGCGATGATACTTTACAAAAACAATCACAAGGCTATGTAACCCCTGACTCATTTACCCATGGTAGCTCCGAGCAAAGAGTTAAATGGTTTCAAACTGGTTTTACCACAGGCGATATTGAGAGTTGTGATACCTTCACAGATATCGCTAGTAAATAGCAACTTAAGTAGTCAAAGGTAGCTGAAGAAAAACCATGGGATCAGTCTTTCATTTTTACTTTAATGCAAAAAAAAGACCTGGCTTCATGTTTCATTTATATAAGAATCTCAATCTATTAGATAATTTTTGAGCATTTTAATAAGCGGAGCCGTATCACAATGAATAGGTAAAAAATCCGATATCGAAGCTGATTATCGGATTTTTTATGGCTTATTAAAGCTGTACTACAACACTTTTGATAAGAACTGTTTAAGCCTTGGATTAGTTGGATTATCGAAGAATAACTCTGGGGTTTCATCAACGATCAGTTCGCCTTCTTCCATAAACAAAACACGATCTGCCATCTCTCGGGCAAATCCCATCTCATGGGTAACCACAACCATCGTCATTCCATCTTCCACTAAGCTCTTCATTACATCGAGTACTTCACCCACCATTTCTGGATCCAGCGCAGAGGTTGGCTCATCAAATAACATTAGGTTAGGTTTCATTGCAAGTGCACGTGCGATAGCAACTCTTTGCTGTTGACCACCAGATAAATGGCTAGGATAGTTTGTCATACGATCACCTAAACCAACTTTAGTAAGTAGCTCTTTAGCTTCCATTTCTGCCTCAGCTTTAGAGCGTTTAGCAACGGTGGTCGGTGCAAGCATGACATTACCGATGGCTGTTTTATGTGGGAATAGATTAAACCCTTGAAACACCATTCCAACTTCTTCTCTAAGCGTGTTGATATTGGTGTTTTTGCCATACATATCAGTTCCATCTACAACGATGGTGCCGCTACTAATCACTTCGAGCTGATTTAATGCACGTAAGAAAGTTGATTTACCTGAGCCTGAAGGGCCGATGACGACCACAACTTCACCGCGCTTAACTGTACAGCTGATATCTTTCAGTGCATGGCAACCATTCGGGTAAATCTTATTGATATTTTTGGTGATAACCATGTCATCACCGTCATAATCTCTAGTCACTGGCTGATAACCTCACTTCTAAACGCTGAATGGCCCACGATAAGCTGCTAGTTAGTATTAAATATAAAGCGGCGACGGTAAACCAAACTTCAAATGGTGCAAAGCTTCCACTAACAACTTCTCTTCCCGCTTTTGTTAAATCAGTTATTGAGATAACTGAGACCAATGAGGAATCTTTAATTAGATTAATAAATTGACCAGCTAATGGAGGCAAAGTCCGTTTAAAAGCTTGCGGTAAGATAACTTGAACCATCGCTTGTACATAGCTCATGCCTAATGATCGTGATGCTTCCATCTGTCCTTTCGGTATAGCTTGGATGCCTGCACGAATAATCTCTGCTACATATGCCGCAGTGAAGACAGACAAAGCAATGACACCCGCAGTAAATCGGTCTATTTCTAATACTGTACCAAAGAAAAAATAGACGATAAAAATTTGTACTAACAGTGGCGTACCGCGGATTAACTCAATATAAGTGATAGCCAGTTTTTTTAATGTGAGATTGGAGGAAATTCGCATTAAACCGACAGATAAACCGATTGTCAATGCAAATATTAGCGACCAAAGTGAAATCTGAATTGTGACAATCA
>JBALXF010000006.1:0-14239 GCA_036961085.1 Psychromonas sp. | reverse complement strand
AAGCCTTTTAATAACGGGCCAATACGCCAGCCATCAACGGCCGCTAATTGATCCCCTTCAAAGATCATGTCGCCTTCAAAAACAGATAAAGTTTCATAATCACGAAGTTCAAAGATGATTTCTCCACTAATTGACTCTAAATAAAGGGAGCCATCGGCATGGGCTGCTACATTACCATCTTCAGGTGCTGCGACAGAGCTTGCCTCATGATTGATGATATAAGGGACAACACGTTGCCAATTCCAGTTGTAGTCAATACGTTTTGCCGATAGATAAACAAGGCAGCATAATGCAGCAATGATCGCGACATATAACCCATTCCAATATAAATGATTAGGTTTGGTTAACATGGATACTCACTATTTTTAAAATAGGGTGATACCGAACTAGGAGTCCGGTATCTATTGAGGGGGTTATTACTGGATCTGTTTTAACCAAGCGTCATTTTTAAACCATTTATCATAAATGCGATCATAAGTACCATCGCCTTTTATTTGACGTAGATATCCATTTAAGAAATTAAGGAAATCAGGATCTCCTTGACGAATCGCCCATCCTAATGGTTCAAATGTAAATGGTTGGTCTAAGTGAACAAGCTGATCTTTATTTTCAGCTGAGTAGATAGCATTGAATGGTAAGTCATAAATAAAAGCATCTGCTTTGCCATTAATAACTTCTAATACCGCTTCAGATTGTGTCTCATAAAGGTTTAATGTTGCTTTTGGTAGGTAACGTTTTACCGCGCCTTCACCTGTTGTACCTAATTTAGTCGCAATAATGAAGTTATCAGCATTAAGATCACGATAGCTAGTCACTTTACCTTTATGTTTTGGACTCAACAAAATTGATTGACCAATCACAATGTATGGGTCAGCAAAGTTCACTTGCATATTACGTTGTGGAGTAATTGTCATTCCACCCATAATCATATGACACTTACCCGTTAACAGTGTTGGAATTATGCCATCCCATGCAGTGTTCACTGGTGTATATTTCACACCCATAGCACGTGCCATTTGCTTACTTAGGTCAATATCAAAACCAATGTATTGGCCATTCTTTGCAGTCATTTCAAATGGCATATAACCAGAATCAAAACAAACACGTAATTCACCATCTTTAGCTATCTCTTGTAAAAGAGTCTGGTTGGCAAAAGCGACTGGGGATAAAAATAGTAACGCGAGAAACGCGCGAGTAATGACTTTCATAAGAATCCTTTCTATAAGTTAATATTGAATTATCACTGCTACTATCATTTAGCGGTGACGCAAATTTAATCATATCAAAAAGAAGAAGTATAAAGCAAATATAGAAAAACAAATGAATATCACAAGTCATTGATATAATTTGAAATTTTAATTCAAACTACTAGAGGACATTGTGATCTAAAATTAACTATGGATTATTATGCACATTTTTATAGAAATAAAGTTAATCTAAATTCAGAGCATAGAGATTGCACACTTTTTCCTAAAGCAACTTAACTAATTATGATCGTAAGGAGGCTTTTTCTGAACCAAGGGGTAAGCCTTACATTTTGTACTTTTAATGTAAAAAATAAGACCTGATAACCATGCTCTGATAGCGAGTTACTTTCTTCTCAACAGTAAGAAGAAAGTAACCAAACAACAGTTTTGTTGGTAACACTATGCTGGTGGTTTTTATAAACAGATAGCACTATGTAATTAGATCACTTGAGAAACCAACAAGAAGCTACCAAAGATAAAAGAGAAAATAAGCATCGTTGTTCCACCTTCGGCGGTATAGCTCTGTTCTTGGTTTTCGGCTTGTCTTAGTTTCACTACCATTGGTAAAGGAATAAATACGGCCAAGAACACAAGAATGATGCCTGCATAACTCAACACAGATAGAAATTGGTCAGCAGCAAACACTGCGCCTACTAATGGTAAAATAAAGCTAATAACATAAGTAACGAATTTGTTTTGTTTGAATGTGTCTTCATTATGGGTAAACAAAGCCATTGCTACACCTAAGAATGACGTAAGTAATGCGAGACCTGTAAAGCTAGATAACACAAAATTGATAAAAGAATGTTCAGCACTAAATACTGAAATCAATTCTGACACATTAGAGAAATGTGTTATTTGCTCAGGCGTTAAATTACCAACAACCGCATACAACCAAACTAAATAACAAACTAATGGAATCGTTGAACCGATAATCACCATGTTTCTTAACTGCTTTGTTGTTGCTTCATGGTTATATGACACCAACGACGGGATAACAACCATAAAGCCAAAACTGGTAAAAATAATTGCACTGGTTTGAATTAATTCAGGAGCGCTTGAGTTTGATACTTGCGTTAAGTTATCTAATGAGACCCCAGGAACCAAGAATACCAATGTAAGCAAAAGCATGAGCAGCATGATAGCAAACAGTACACGATTCAACTTATCAATAACGGCGGTACCAGAAGCAACAATCACACCTGCGATTAATGTAAATAACACCTGACTTTGTACTAAGGATAAATTAAAACCAATATTTTGTATTAATTTATTCAGTAAATCACCTGCACCTAAAATATAAGCCATCAAAAGACAAATAAGTAAAGCATATAGCAAGGCATTCGTAACAATCTGTCCCCCTTTACCTAAACTTTTACGAGCGATGCTGTTCATACCTAAACCACCGCCAACATTAATGCTTGCTTCTAACAATAATAAAGCGGCATAAGTTGTGCCAATAAAGATAAATATCATTAACGCAGTGCCCCACAGTAGGCCGAATTGAGCCAATACCATAGGAATAGCAAGCATACCTGCACCTAGTGCAGTGCCTGAAATAATAAGTGAGCTACCAATTAATTTTAAATTCACAATGTGTCCCTTAATTTTTTATTCGAGTTTGTTTTTTATTTTTAGTTTTTTTAAATTCAACGCGCACAAAAACACACCGTATAAACGGTAAATAATAAAAGGTAAGCGGTTGAAATTAGATGTAATTAATTACGAATAAAAACGGGGAAATCGAAAATAGAAAAACAAGTGGAATGCAAGAAACTGAGATGAGAATAAGCGAGAAGAAATAAGAGTGCTGGTTTTGAAACGCTCTGAGTGTGGTGAACCTTCTGTTGGCTCTAATAATGGGCCAGATGTTAGTTGAAAAATCATGTGTAAATCCTAATTAGTCACATTCCATTTTATAAATAGTATCAATAAATCCTTTACTGATTGGGCTACCAATATAGTAGTCCGGTTCATTTTATATAATGACAGGTTCAATGCAACTTTTTAAAGGATAACTCTTGCTATGCTTGTTAATTTGACAAACTATTTTAAGTACTTCTTTTAAATAAATGAAGCACTCAAAATAGACTGAAGCCCAATGTGGGGCTCAGCTTAGAGGTGGAGCCTACTATCATAGTATTTAGTGCGTTAACAGTTTTGGCAGTGCTTTCGCCTGCGCAATCCAGTCTTCAACCTGCGACTCTGTGGGCACTTATCTGATCAGGTTTTTCTCTTCGTTTACTTCTTTCATCTTCGCGGCAAGGTTCGCTGCATTTCGTCGTGCCAGTGCGGGAACCGTATCCACGCCAGCGCACTCTAGAAGGTCAGCATACTGAGTGCTCACCCCTTTAATTCTAGATAAATCCGCTCGGTTGGCCCAATTTAGAATTAATTTTTCGCTAATGCCAGTACTGGCTGCGATGTCTACTCTACCTTTTTTGGCGCAACACGCCGACAGCAAAGAATCTAAGGAGGTCAAACCTGCCTCTTTTAGTTTACCTGCGTATACTTCTCCAATACCTTCTATATCTGATAATTTAGCCATAATTATTCCTTTGTAATACTGTTTGAAAGTACGCTTCGAAACTATTCTTCAAAGCGATTCTTCGAAACTAGGAAAAAAATGATTTAGCCGCGCCTAGCAAGCCCTCTGCGCCACCCAATGAATCTAGCAGACTGCCACCTTCACTAGACTGGTCCATTAACTGTGGAAGCACATCTGACAAAGCAGATGCAGCATTGGAAGGGTCTACACCTAATTTTGCGGCGAAATCACCAATTGCAGAGTCACCAAAAAGGGATGTAATGCTATCTGCGGAAATGCCGGCATTGTCACCGTCTCCTAGCCATGAACCAATCACAGACGACAAGTCACCACTGCCGGCCATTTTGGCTGCCAAACCGCCCAGGTCAAGGTTACCTTCGCTACCACCGAGTAAACCAGACAGTGCTGACGATGCTTGTTCGGAGTCGGCTGAGCCACCCAGCGCATTGGTTAGAAGTTCTGTAGCCATTTTCATCAAGTCCATAAATTACCTCTCATCGCATTTAAAAAAGTGAGTATAGATCACATTTTTTAAGGCTACCACTTAGTACAAATACGCCTTGAGATAAACACATGGATATTGTTGACAGGATACGTAGGCTGTTGAAAACGGGTCACGCATACAAAAAAGGCGAATCATCTCTGATTCGCCTTTTAACAGTTATTTTTAAGCTATTGAATATGTTGTCTATTTAGGCCGCACACTTCAATTTAGTGATGAATGTTAATAAAGACTGTGACTAGGGTTATTGATATATATAGCTAATTTATCAAAAAAACAATAAGTTTGTATCCTACGTTGTTATATTAATCTGACAGACTGCTTCAAGCTCAAAGCGGTCATTAGTATTATCCGTAGTTAAGCATTACAAATTAGAAAATCTAGTAAGCGCTTTGCATTACTATTTTGGAAAACATTGTTCGGCCAAACAGCGTATAAAGGTATAGGTTCAACTTTCCAGTGAGTTAGTAGTTCAATCAAAATATTATTTTGGACTTCACTTTCGACTAAAAAATCGGGAGGAGTAGCTATACCTAAACCATTTATACAAAGTTGAGTCATTGCCTCCACACTATTTACGCTAATATTGCTCTTAAAACTAATATCGACTTTCTTACCATCAGAATTTGTTAAAGTTCTTCGATTCGGAAGCATATCAAATTTTATCCAATTCCATTTTTCTAATTCGAGAGGAGACACAGGCATTTTTATATTTTTAAAATAATCATAAGAGCAAACTAATTTTCGATTAATTTCACCTAGACGCACTGCTATTAGATTGCTGTCCTCCATCTCACCTACCCGTAACGCAAGATCAATTCCTTTTTCAATAAGGTTTTGCCTGTCATCGGTATAACACAATTTAAAATTTAGCAAAGGATGTAATTTGCTAAATTGAGCTATTTTTTCGTTTATCTTTGATTTGATTAAAGCTGTGGGTATCGTGATGCTCAAAGTGCCTCTTAACTCATGCTTTCCTGAAGTTACTTGGCTTAACCCTTGATGTGCTGATTGGAGCATGCTTAAAGCATATTGATATAATATCTTACCTTCAGACGTTAAGGACAGGCTCCTAGTTGACCTATAAATTAAAGCAGTGCCTAAATGTTTTTCTAATTGAGTAACTTGATAACTAACCACTGAAGGTGAAAGTTTTAGTTCTTTAGCAGCAGACCTAAAAGATCCTTGCTTTATAGTTTCGGCAAAAATAGCCATAGAACGCAATTCGTCTATCATAATTATTATTCAAGGTTATAGAATAGTGACATCTGATTGTAGCAGGTTATTTAGTTAATAAAATGAATGTATAGTCTCAAAAAACAAAGGAGAAGTTATGTCTTTATTAATCGCAATGTTTTCATTCTCATTAGCAATGTCAATTTCACCAGGACCTGTAAATATGGTCATTGTCTCTTCAGGGGCTAGTTACGGGATACGTAAAACATTTTCATTCGTTTCAGGAGGAACGATAGGTTTTACATTGTTACTACTATTCATTGGTTTGGGGTTTTCTAAAGTCATTGATTCATACCCATACTTTCTTAAATATTTAGCTGTTGCTGGCTCATTATTTATTATCTACATGGGATATCTAATTGTAACATCAAAAGCAGAATTGGACGTAAAAGAGCATAATCAACCAACTTTTCTTCAGGGTTTTTTATTGCAATGGTTAAACCCTAAGGCATGGATCGCTTGCTTGGCTGGCACTTCCTTGTTTTCAGTACCGAACAGTTCTCAAGAATTTTTGCTCTTTTCATTTATCTATTTTTTAGTGTGCTACCTGTCTCTTTTTACTTGGTCTGTATTAGGGCATAAGTCTGCAATACTTTTAAACAGTAAGTTTAAACTAAAGCTTTTTAATTATTTAATGGGAGGAGGGCTAATTATGACCTCCTGTTATTTACTTTATTCACAACTGTATTAATTGTCTTGTAAATTACGGAAAGTTCTCTTTTTAAATTTTTAAAATAAATGTCCTTTTTGTCGAAGTGTTGTTGACGAACAGTCATTAATTACAAAGTATTAATGACTGCAATAGTACTTTTGTTACCCGCTCTTTTGAATACGAATTTACTTGACTACTACATACTAAACTCAGTCATCAACGACCGCTTTGGTGGCCTAGATGCCAGACACCAAATATGGATCTGGCACATTAACTATGAACCTAAAACTGCCATTAACTTAATTAAATATCTGAATTAAAAAGAATAAGTAATACGAGTTAAATACATATTTATTAAATACTTCTATATATTCTTTAGATATTCATTTTTTCAAAACAGAAAAAATCTATTGCTATATATTTTTATGCACGCTCATCTTTGGGTGAGTCCATTACAACATGAGTTGTTATAGTACTAACTTGTGGTATTGAACCTAAAACATCAGCATGAAATGATTTAAACGACTTAATATCTCTTGTTTCAATACGTAGTAAATATTCAAATGTCCCTGTAACGTTGTGACATTCTTTCACTTCTGTAGCTAACTTTATCGCTTTCTCAAAAGCTAGTTGTGATTCAATTGAATGCTCATTAAGACCAACCCCAACATATGAAACAAAGCCATTTCCCATCAATTCTCTATCTAATACGGCACGATAACCTTTGATGAATCCACTATTTTCAAGCTCCTGCACTCTGCGTAAGCAAGCTGATGGTGAAAGACCGATTTTATCTGCGAGTTCGGAATTAGCTATTCGACCGCTCACCCTTAGCTCTTGCAATATTCTATCGTTATACCTATCTTTTTTAATCATTTATTGTTCTTTTTTGGCTGTATGGTGAAGTATTTGCTCAATTATTTTGTCATAAATCGTTTAATATTGCATTAACAATTTATCTGAAAAGAGGTGAGGTTATGAATTACGAAATACTTTCGGCCCTAATAGTTTTTGCATTTGTGTCTTCTATTACTCCAGGGCCAAATAATTTGATGCTCATGAATTCAGGAGCTAATTTCGGATTCAAACAAACAATTCCTCACCTATTAGGTGTTGGAATAGGCTTTACTGTTATGATTGCTTTAGTAGGTCTAGGTGTAATGCAAATATTTGATGCGTTTCCGACTAGCTACCTAATATTGAAAGTGGTTAGTATTATATATTTGATATATTTAGCATTAAAAATAGCATTGTCAAATAACGCTACAGAGCAAAAAGATTTTAAGGCTAAGCCTTTTACTTTTATACAAGCAGCTTTATTTCAATGGGTAAATCCCAAAGCTTGGACAATGGCATTAACAGCAATAAGCATCTATGCACCTTCAAAAAGTCTTTCGGCCGTATTGTTGGTTTCAATAATATTTGGGTTGATAAACTTGCCATGTATAAGTTCATGGATTTTTTTAGGTCAAAGGGTGCAGGTGTTGCTAAAAAAACCAAAGTATTTAAAAAACTTCAATATTACCATGGCTTCTTTATTAATTATTTCACTGTACCCTGCTATATCAAGTTGGTGAATGTTACTTCGAAGTATGTGAGATAGAATAGTTATGTCTAAAGTTATGTTTTCATTGAGGCGGTGAATAGGTCGCTAAATTATAATAACTGGCATAAGTATATAAGCTACTCAACGACCAGTTGTGTCGGAAAAATCACCCTTTTGATGTAACGTCTCTATGACCGCTTTGGTGCTTAGTTGTCTCTCAGGATAAGGTAGGTCTGTATCTTCTGAACGCTGTAAATAGACCAAAAAATCATTAATTCTAATGTCTATTGTCGGAACACCTGCCGTCATAAGCTTTAAAAAGTTACATACTCCCTATCTCACTTTATGCCTTTAAGCGAGTTAAAAACCTAAAAGTCAGACACAAAAAAAGCGAACCATTTCTGGCTCGCTTTTGTATAATTTTTAAACTAATCAGTCACAATCTTAATTACGGTCACAAACTTAATTAAAACAGTCACAATCTTTATTAACAGTTATCAATTTAGCTTAATCGTGAATATAGCTTTCAATGCTAGGGCATGAACAGATCAAGTTACGATCGCCAAACACGTTATCTACACGGTTTGATGCAGGCCAGTATTTTGCATCTTTACTTTGCTGTGATGGGAAACAAGCTAGTTCACGTGAGTATTTATGTGTCCATTCAGTTTCCATCAAATCAACTTGTGTATGCGGCGCATTTACTAATGGGTTATCAGCTAATGTCCACTCACCGTCTTGTACTTGGGTGATTTCATGGCGAATTGCAATCATCGCTTCACAGAAACGATCTAACTCAGCTAAATCTTCTGATTCAGTTGGTTCAATCATTAATGTACCAGCAACAGGGAATGACATTGTTGGTGCATGGAAACCATAATCCATTAGACGTTTAGCAACATCTTCACCTGAAATACCTGAAGCTTCTTCTAGTGGACGAATATCAATAATACATTCGTGTGCAACGCGGCCTTCTTTACCACGGAATAAAACCGGGTAGTGCGGGCGTAAACGTTCCATCACATAGTTTGCATTTAAGATAGCCAGTTCAGTCGCTTTAGTCAGACCCTCTTCACCCATCATTGCAATGTATGCATATGAAATAGGTAGAATAGAAGCTGAGCCTAGCTCTGCTGCAGAAACAGCGTAATGCTTGCTATCAGCAGATTCAGTGACTTCGATATGTCCTGGTAGGAACGGGATCAGATGTGCTTTAACACCGATAGGTCCCATACCTGGGCCACCACCACCATGTGGAATACAGAATGTTTTATGTAAATTAAGGTGAGAAACATCACTGCCAATGAAACCTGGGCTAGTTAGACCAACTTGTGCATTCATGTTCGCACCATCAAGGTAAACTTGACCGCCTGCTTCATGTACCCAATCACATACTTCTTGTATCGCTTCTTCATATACACCATGTGTAGACGGGTAAGTGATCATAATACAAGAAAGGTTTTCGCGATGTTTTTCAATTTTAGTTTTTAGATCTGCATGATCGATATTACCTTGGTCATCACAACCAACAACAACAACTTTCATTGACACCATAGAGGCAGACGCAGGGTTAGTACCGTGTGCTGAACTTGGAATTAAACAAACATTACGATGCGCATCTCCATTACTTTCATGGTAACGTTGAATTGCGATAAGGCCTGCATATTCACCCTGTGCACCTGAGTTAGGTTGTAGTGATAAACCGTCATAGCCAGTCACTTCACAAAGCATTTCTGTTAATTTCTCAGCTAACTCTTGGTAACCAAAGCTTTGCTCTGTTGGTGCAAATGGGTGCATTTGTCCAAATTCAGGCCAAGTAATTGGTAACATTTCAGCAGCAGCATTCAACTTCATGGTACAGCTACCTAATGGGATCATACCGTGCGTTAATGAGTAATCTTTATTTTCCAGTTTTTTCATGTAACGCATCATTTGCGTTTCACTGTGGTGTTCATTGAATACTGGGTGAGTTAGGTATTTACTGGTACGACGACATGCAACTGGAATATTTGCAAATTCATCGGCTGCAACAGCTTCAGTTAAATCTGAAACTTTTAATTCTTTACCTGTGATTGCTAATAATAGATCTTCAACGTCTTGTACTGTTGTCGATTCATCAAGGCTCACACCTAATTGAACAGGCATGTTGTCTGGCGTAGGGAATTTACGTAAGTTCATTCCTTCAGCTAGGGCACGGTGATAGATCGCTTTACTGTGCTCATTGGTGTTCAGTGTTAAGGTATCAAAGAAATGCTCGCTCGCTAATTCGATGCCTTCACTGCGTAAGCCTGCCGCAAGAATAGCCGTTAGGTGATGTACGCGACGACCAATTTTACGTAAACCTTCTGGTCCGTGGTAAAGCGCATAAAATGCTGACATGTTGGCTAATAATGCTTGTGCCGTACAGATGTTTGAAGTCGCTTTTTCGCGGCGAATATGTTGCTCACGCGTTTGCATTGCCATACGTAATGCTTGTTTGCCTTTGCTATCTTTAGAAACACCGATAACACGACCTGGCATAGTACGTTTGAATTTGTCTTTAGTTGCCATGAAACCAGCATGTGGTCCACCGAAGCCCATTGGTACACCAAAACGTTGTGCGCTACCAATCACTACGTCTGCACCCATTTCACCTGGCGCTTTAAGTACGGTTAAAGCTAATAAGTCAGAAGCTACTGCGACTAATGTTTTTTTAGCATGTGCTTTTTCGATGATTTCAGTAAGATCTGCAACACGACCGGTAGTACCTGGGTATTGTAAAAGGGCACCGAATACATCGTGATTGTCTAGTTCATCTACTGAACCCGTAATGATTTCATAACCAATGTACAGTGCACGTGTACGTACTACGTCAACTGTTTGTGGGTGAATGTCATTTGAAACGAAGAATGCCATGCTTTTGCTTTTGCCAGCACGTTTACATAATGTCATTGATTCAGCAGCAGCTGTCGCTTCATCAAGCAATGAAGCATTCGCTAATTCCATTGCGGTTAAATCCATCACCATTTGTTGGTAGTTTAATAAAGACTCTAAACGACCTTGAGAGATTTCAGGCTGGTAGGGTGTGTAAGCTGTGTACCAACCTGGATTTTCCAATACATTACGTAGGATAACGTTAGGTAACAGTGTGTTGTAATAACCTTGACCGATATAACTGCGGTTGATGACATTTTTACTTGCCATTATTTTAAGCGATGCCAGCATATCTGTTTCGCTTTGTGGTGCAGCTAGTTGCATTTTTTTTGCTAAACGAATTGCTTCTGGCACAGTTTGATCAAGTAATTGGGCAATGCTATCGACGCCGATAGTATCAAGCATTACTTTTTGTTGTGCGCTATCTGGGCCATTATGACGAGTTGCAAATTCTTTATCGTTACTCAGTAAATCTAAAAGATTTATATCAGTCATGTTACGTTCCTGAACTGTTGTTACCTTTTGATTACAATCAGATAGTTGTAGTGAAACCTTACTGATTGTTGATCATTCGGTTAAGTGGATCTATACCCGGTTACTTTTATGTCTCGCATTTTGGCCGAAGTCGCCGTGCTGACAGTATATTTCGAAGTCTCATGGGTAAAAATAAACAAAAGGCGGTGTCTTACGAAACCGCCTTATTTATCTATCTGTCTGTCTACTAGCATAAATTATTCGGCGTTAGCAGCTTCGTAATCTTCAGATGAAATAAGGTTCTTAAGTTCTGACGGATCAGAAAGTTTGATTTTTACAATCCAACCAGCTGAATAAGGAGATTCATTAATTAATTCAGGGCTATCTTCAAGTTCTTCATTAATTTCAATAATTTCACCGCTTACTGGTGCGTAGATATCTGAAGCAGCTTTAACTGACTCGACAAGTGAAAAAGTTTCACCTGCTTCAGTTTCATCGCCAACATCTGGTAGGTCTACGAATACAACGTCACCTAAAAGTTCTTGCGCTTGGTTTGAAATACCCATAGTGATAGTACCGTCACCGTTATCAAGTACCCACTCATGGCTTTCTGCGAACTTTAGTTTACTTTCCATTTAAAACTCCTTGCATATTTCTTGGTTGAATATTGAACATTACCTGCACCTAAATGACAGGCGAAATTAAAGATAAACTTGTTTGATTAAAATAGTGTTGCTCAGACTGTTATTTATTATTTGATATACCTTACTATCAATAAGGGGTAAATATAGTTCCGGCTAAGTCGCCTAAGATACCGATCAAAAGCAAGTGAATCAAACAAAAGTTTCCAATAGTGGAATTAAATCCCCCTTAATAGAAAATGTTGTCAGTAAATATTGACTTTTTGTATTATATTGCCACTTTTAGATGATAAAATAGCATTATAGGCGAACTTTAGCAGTTAACAAATATTGCTATTAATAACCGTATTTACAGGGCTAACACAATATTTTTAACTTAATTGCTACATTTTAGATGTTATATTTCCTAAAAGAAACGTGATGAAAAATTGTTTTTTCTCTGAGATTGCAATATTTAAATCAATTATCAGCACCGAGCGAGGAGGCGCGATGAATCAGTCTAAAAATCATGCTGAGATGCAGGTTGAAAAAGACCAAGAAGAAGTGAAGATCGAACCTTTAAAGCTAGGTAAACGATTAAAAGAGATCAGAAAGTCACATGGCCTAACATTAGAAGAGGCCAGTAAAAAAACGGGATTAGCGCGTTCGACGTTATCAAAAATTGAAAATGAACAAATATCACCAACATTCCAAGCGATGCAAAAATTGGCGACGGGTTTACAAGTAGATATTCCGCAGCTATTTGCACCGCCAACACAAGTAATCGCATCTGGAAGAAGAGACATTACGCGTGTCAATGAAGGTAAGTGTCATCCTACTTCAACCTATGAACATGAATTATTAGCAACGCATCTTAGTAATAAAAAAATGATGCCTTTTAAATCACGTGTGCGTGCTAGGGCGTTTGAAGATTACTCTGATTGGATCAGGCACGATGGGGAAGAATTTTTATTGGTTTTAAGTGGGGAAATTAGCTTCTTTTCAGAATTCTACGAACCGGTTAATTTAGCCGAGGGTGATTCCGTTTACTACGATGCAAACATGGGACATATGTTGGCATCGGTGAGTGAAGAAGATGCGCTAATTTTATGGGTGACAGCATCTTAGTAAGTCTCTGCATTAATGAGAATTAATTAGATTGTGAAGCATATCTATTTTTAGAAAGCTTAATGATATTTAAAATAAACAGCGCGAATATTGCTATTGGTAGTTAATTGACTGATTTAAATTGCTTTGTTTGTTTGCTATTTGTGCCTTAATTGTTAATTAAGTGTTATTGGTCGCGATAAATAAGTTGTAGAAAGTTTGAATGTCTGGAAACTTTGTTTATTATAGGAAACTCAAACAGCAAGTTCACTGTCAATTTGGCCGTAAATAAAGCGGTTATGGAGTATTAAACGTATGTCTCAAGAACTTTTGGTTACCCCTCTTCACGCGTTACACATCGAAATGGGCGGTAAAATGGTGCCATTCGCCGGTTATGATATGCCTGTTCAATATGCATTGGGTGTGCGTAAAGAGCATTTACATTGTCGTGCTGAGGTTGGACTGTTTGATGTCTCTCATATGGGCCAATTGCGCCTTCACGGTAACAATGCTGCAAAAGCAATAGAAGCATTAGTGCCTGTTGATATTATTGATTTACCTGCTGGTAAACAGCGTTATGCTTTTTTTACCAATGAACAGGGCGGTATTAATGATGACTTAATGGTCACTAATTTTGCTGACCACCTATTCGTTGTCGTAAATGCTGCATGTAAAGAACAAGATATTGCACACTTACAAGCAAATATCCCAAGTGATGTAACACTAGAAATTATTGAAGATCGTGCATTACTAGCACTGCAAGGTCCAAAAGCTGCACAGGTATTAGCACGTTTTAATCCAGCTGTAAGTGACATGGTATTCATGGATGCCGCTATTATCGAAGTTGCAGGTGTAGAGTGTTACGTGAGTCGTTCTGGTTACACAGGTGAAGATGGCTATGAAATTTCTGTTCCTGCTGAACATGCGGAATCATTTGCACGCAAATTATTAGCTGAAACTGAAGTTGAGTGGATTGGTCTTGGCGCGCGTGATTCGTTACGCCTTGAGTGTGGTTTATGTTTATACGGTCATGACCTTGATCCAACAACAACACCAGTAGAAGCAAGCCTTTTATGGGGTATCAGCAAACCGCGTCGTGCAGACGGTGAGCGTGCTGGTGGTTTCCCGGGGGCAGATTTAATTCTAGAGCAAATCAAAACTAAGAACGTTGACCGTAAACGTGTTGGTTTATTAGGTAAATCAAAAGCGCCTGTTCGTGAAGGCAGCAAATTATTTGATGCTGATGATAATGAGATTGGTATTGTAACCAGTGGCACTTTTGGTCCTTCGAAAGGCATGCCTGTGGCAATGGCTTATGTACCAACTAATTTTGCTGTAATAGGTACAGAAATATTTGCTGAAGTACGTGGTAAAAAATTGGCAATGACGGTTGA
>JBALXF010000069.1:0-9930 GCA_036961085.1 Psychromonas sp. | reverse complement strand
AAGTGGTAATAAATAGTTCATTACCGCAAATAAACCTTTTTTCATTTCTCCGCCATACCATGTACCACCGATAACTTGAATTTTCTCAGTCAGGTTAAAAGCGACAAAGTTCTCTGAATTCAAGCCCTGAGACTGCCATTGCGGATTAGTGACTTTAGATCCATTCATGACAACAAAGTCTGGCATAAAATCAATAAGCTCTTCTTCTGTTGGGCGGATAAACATATTGGTGACGAAGTGTGCTTGCCATGCAACTTCCATAATAAAGCGAACTTTTAGGCGAGAATTAGTATTTGTGCCACAGAAAGCATCAACAACAAATAGGCGTTTATTAGCAAGTCCTTCGGTCACCAACTTTTTTAAACTATTCCAAACATCGGGTTGTATTGCTTTATTATCATTCTTACCTTGATCGCTCCACCACACCGTATCGCGAGTAGTATCATCTTTGACAATATATTTGTCTTTTGGTGATCGACCAGTAAAAATTCCCGTATCAACTGCAACAGCACCACTTTCAGTAATGTTTCCTTTTTCAAATCCTTCAAGATCTGGTGCAGTCTCTTCCGTGAATAGTATTTCATAACTTGGATTGTAAATAATCTCTGCAACCTCACTAATACCATATTGATTTAGTGCGTCGAGAGATAAAGTTAGTGATGTTTTGGTGGTCATATATATTCCTTTATTGATATGTGGCGGCTGATTTTTTACCGACTTTAAGATCTAATTTATGGTTCTGTATTACTTTGTAATATTAACTAAGCCCACCCATGAACATGTATTTCAATTCCAAAAACTCATCCATGCCGTGACGTGACCCTTCTCTCCCTAAACCCGACTCTTTTACACCACCAAACGGGGCTGCAGCAGTTGAAATAAAACCTTCATTGATGCCTACCATACCTGCTTCTAATGCTTCACCAACGCGCCAAGCTCGTCCTAACGATTTAGTATAAAGATAGGAAGCTAAACCGCTGTCTGTATCATTCGCACGTTCAATCACTTCTTCTTCACTATGAAAACGAAACAGAGGCGCTAGTGGTCCAAAAGTTTCTTCACTAGCAACTAACATCAGATCGGTAACCTCGGTTAATACAAACGGATGAACAAACTGCGAATCTTTGCCTTCTATTTTACCTTGGTCAAATTCACCACACAGTTTTTTCGCACCTTTAGAGAGCGCATCAGAGACATGCGATTTTACTTTCAATACTGCATTAGCATTAATAAGCGGACCAATCATCACATTATCAGCAAAACCATCTCCGACTTTTAATGCACTAACACGTTTAGCTAATTTAGCCGCAAATTGATCATAAACAGCATCATGTACAAACAGGCGATTAGCACAGACACAGGTTTGCCCTGCATTCCTAAATTTAGCGACCATTGCGCCTTCAACTGCGGCATCTATATCAGCATCATCAAAGACAATAAACGGTGCATTACCGCCTAGTTCAAGGGCCATTTTTTTTATCGAAGATGAGGATTGATTCATCAAAATTTTGCCTACATTGGTAGAACCAGTGAAAGACACTTTTCTAACCAGTTTACTTGCAGTCAGTACGCCACCAATATCTACTGCATCACCAGTGATAACATTAAAAAGCCCTTTAGGAATACCCGCTTGCTCAGCAAGGTCTGCCAGTGCAAGTGCGGTAAAAGGTGTTTCTGGAGCTGGTTTAAGAATAACGGAGCAGCCGGCAGCAAATGCTGGCGCACACTTTCGTGTGATCATTGCAGCGGGGAAGTTCCAAGGTGTAATAGCCGCGACAATACCAATCGGCTCTTTGGTCACAACAATTTTACCATCTTCTCTGTGGCTAGGAATAATCTCACCATATGCACGTTTTGCTTCTTCGCTATACCAAAGTACAAAGCTTGCTGCATAAGCGATTTCACCTTTCGCCTCAAGGAAAGGTTTGCCCTGCTCTAAGGTTAAGATGGTTGCTAAATCATCACTATTAGCAACCATTAAGTCGTACCATTTTCGTAGAATGACTGAGCGATGCTCGGCGGTTGTTGTCTTCCAGGCTTTAAATGCAATCTGAGCACTTTCAATGCTTAATTGCGCCTCTTTTGCACCTAGATTTGGCACATTACCTATCACTTTTTGAGTTGATGGATTTAAAATAGCTTCACTGTTAACCTTCTCAGCAGAAAGCCATTCACCGTTGATATAGCATTGTTGTCTGAATAAATGGGGATTATTAAGCTGCATAATGCTTCCTATTCAGTCACTTCAAAAATGACATTAACTTGCCCAGTTCCTGAACTAGGGAAGTATTCAGTAATAACCTCACTCTTACCTTCATATTTATCCCAACCGAGTGCACCAAAAAGCATCGCTGTATCATGCATTCCGCCTTCCCCAGAACATAAATTGGCATAATCAGGCAACATTTCTATAAACGCTTTGTAATTACCTTGCCCCCAAAGATCAAGCACCCTCAAATCAACTTGGCGGTTAAACTCCTTAGAGATCGTAAAAGTACCGTTGTTTGCTTCATAGTCTTCATTATTCCAAATACGATGTGATAATGATCCTGATGCTAACAACATCACTCGACTGTCACTCTCGTCAATCGCTTCACGGATAGCTTCACCGAGTAATCGAGATGATTCGATGCTGTGTACTGAGCACCAGGCGGCAATGGAAACAATATTGAAATGACCGTCTTCATTCATATAACGCATTGGTACCAAAGTACCGTACTCAAGTGATAATGTGTCTAATTGATGCGATAAGGTATACACTCCTTTTTCAGTGGCTTTGGCTGCTACCAAATCGCCAAGATCAGGATTTCCAGCATACTGGTATTCGAGATTTTGAATGAAATGGGGAAATTCATGGCTGGTGTAATTACCTTTAAAAGCGTTGTTTGAATTTATGTGATAACCCGCATTTACTAACCAATGTGTATCCAAGACAATGATCGTATCAACATCTAAATCTTTAGCCATTTGCGCCATTTTTTTATGACCATCAATAGCCGCTTTTCGACAACCTTCTAGGCGTCCTGGCTGCTCAGACATGATCATTGTTGGAACGTGTGTGATTTTTGCTGCAACACAAAGCTTACCCATGATAATTTCCTTTTAAATATGATTTTCCTGCTTATTGGTTATTAATAAGTCGAGGAACATTACTGATTAGTGATATGACCAAACTCGCACTCTGTGTGACGTTAAGTTGAAATAGGCTTATTCTGTGGTGCTAGTTTTTGATGGATATTATTTTTTTTGTAATTTAATACTGGGTGAAGCTCTACCATCTCAAAACCAATACTTAAATAATGGTTAGCAAATGCCGGTGCTAAAAAACCAGTGAACACCTTAAAAATTCGTTCTGCGGCTGCTTTACGTGTTTCGATATCTCTACCAACACCTATTTTAGCGGTAAGGTGTATGAATCTATTTTGCGGATCTTCATCAGCAATTAAGTAGTGATCGCTTTTAACAGCGCGGGTACGAATACCCCCTTTAGGAAATACACCGGTATCAATTGCTTCACGATGAATGCATTTCATTAATTCAGGTATATCAACATCAGACTCTACATTGGGGGAATATTCCATAATAAAATGCGGCATGTCGTGTTCTCCATTTAACAATATTTTGGGTGATGTTAGTTACTGCCCATCACCCACCCTACTTAGCCATTATTTAATCATGCTAAGACTTACCCAATGTCGGTACATTATGAGTATCATGTGCGATACAAACGTTCTTTGTTTCCATGTAAAAATCAAAACTCCAATCACCGCCATCACGACCAATACCAGACATTTTCACGCCACCAAAAGGAGATGGTAAATTTCGGTTATTCTCTGAATTCACCCAAATCATGCCAGCTTCAACATTACTCGCCATACGCATCGCACGACCCGTATTAGCCGTCCAGATATAACCAGAAAGACCATACTCAGTATCATTAGCAATACTCACAGCTTGCTCTTCCGTTGCAAACTCAACACAAGTTAGTACAGGTCCAAAGATCTCTTCACTAGCAATACGCATGCTACTATTTGCTTCAGTAAATAAGGTTGGGGTTAAATAATTACCTTCACCCATTTCTGGTAAAGCACGTCCACCAACAGCGATCGTTGCGCCATCTTCTGTTGCTGCAGTCATATAACTCATCACTTTATTGAAATGAGTACGATGTACTAATGGTCCCACTTCAGTTGTAGGGTCTAACGGATGGCCTACCACTAAGTTTTCAACACGCTTTTTGAGTGCTTCAATAAATTTAGGTTTTATGCCTTGTTGAATAAGTAAACGGCTAGAGCTGGTGCAGCGTTGGCCATTTAAGCTATAAATCATAAATACAACAGCATCTAAAGCACGTTCAAAATCAGCATCATCAAAAACAATAACCGGATTCTTACCACCTAATTCAAAATGAACACGTTTTAGCGTCGGTGCTCCCTGTGCTTGGATCATTGAACCGGTCCCCGTTTCGCCGACAAAAGCAACCGCTTTAATTGCTTTATGCTCAGTCAAGGTTTTACCTGCAACCTCTCCTAGGCCATTTACCATATTCCACACACCAGCAGGCAGTCCCGCCTCCTCAGCACATTCAGCTAAAATCGCCGCAGTTAAAGGGCTAAACTCAGCTGGTTTGTGAACAATGGTGCAACCCGATGCAAGTGCGGGTGCGATTTTCCATGTTGATAACATGAAAGGTGTATTCCAAGGGGTAATGATACCGACCGGGCCAATGGGTGTTCGCACGGTATAATTGGTGTGATTATCTTGATGTAATGACAACCCATTTTTTGCTTCTGGAGATTTATCAGCAAAAAATCGAAAGTTTGCCGCACCACGAATAGCAGCTTGTTTCATAAAACGGATCGGTTGACCACAATCCATTGATTCAACCAAAGCTATCTCTTCTGCACGCGCTTCAATTTTATCCGCTAATTTATGTAGAATTTTCTTACGTTCAGCCCCTGAAATAGCAGCCCACCCCTTAAATGCTTTTTCAGCAGCAAGACAGGCTTGATTGATATCTTCAGCGGTGCCTTTAACAACATTACCCAGAGATACATTATCTGTTGGTGATGGGTTTTCAAAAGTGTTGCCTTCTGATCCCAACGTCCATTCACCATTTATGTAATGACCTAGTGTTTGCTGTTTATACCTTGCAAGAAACGTTTGGGCTGCTGATAAATTAGTATTCAATTGTGTCGACATAGCTTTATTCCTTTTATAAATTCATTACACCGTTCAATTAGCGTTGAGCGTAAAAATCATGCTCTGATAAAACTGGATTTTCGAGGGTGCCAATACTTTCTATCGAACATCTCACCACATCTCCAGGTTGAATATCTTTCAACCCTTTTGGCGTACCTGTTGCAATTAGATCACCCGGTTTTAGGGTCATAAAATGACTTAAGTATTCAATTAAAAATGGCACATCAAAAATCATATCAGAGGTACTGCCCTCCTGAGTAAGCTCACCATTAACATGGGTTTGTATTTTCAAATTACTGAGATCTTTAATGTCATTCGTTTCCACTAACCAAGGACCGATCGGACAAAGAGAGTCACGGCTTTTTACACGTAAATTAGGACGGTAATAGTTTTCCAAAAAGTCACGAATGGCATAATCATTACAGATAGTAAATCCACGCACGTATGCGAGTGCATCTTCACGCTTCACATTGCGCGCTTCTTTGCCAATGACCGCCACTAATTCACATTCATAGTGCATAAAATCAATATCATCAGGTCGGTATGAAGGAGTTTGATGACCCGTTAAGGTGTTATTACCTTTTAAGAAAACCAGTGGCTCTGTTGGTGGGGCAAAGGCCAATTCAGAAGCGTGATCTGCATAATTAAGACCAAGTGCAAAAATGGTGCCTGGGTTTGCAACCGGGGATAACCATTTGGCATTACTTTGTTCAATAATTTCCCCTGTCGCAGTCACTAAGTCACCGCTTTCATTAACTGTTACATCAATCGCTTGTCCAAGGTGCTCTATTCTGGCGTGTTTCATTATTTATCTCCTGCAACAAGGTTTTCTAACTGTAATGTACTTCCAACGACTGATTTCACTTGATCATTAGGTGCAACGGCAATACGTTTTCCCGCAAAAGCAAAGGCAATAATATCGCCTTTTTCTAAGGTCATAATATGAGATATTTTTTCGATTAATTGCGGTGCTGAGCGTACTGTTTGACTGAGTTTAAAATTGCTTTTTTCAAGACCATTCACTGACGTAGAGATCACTAATTGATCTAACGCCCCTAGCTCTGGTAAAGGCACTGATTCAGACAACGTTGCAGATTGATCAATACACTTTCCTTTGATATCGGGGCGGTAATAGCTTTGTTCAGGTAAAGAAAAATCATGTAAAAGGGCAATGTTTTTTATGTAATTAAGTGCTTCTTTTTCGCTCACACGGCAACATGTCTGGTCAATAATTAATGCCAAACTTGCACCAACAACCAATGTAGCCCCACTGCCCTCTGGGCATGAGATAGGACTATTGCTTTGATTCCATGTATTGTGTGGCTTGAAATAAAGTACTGGCTCAGTTGGCAACGCTTGGTACGGTGCTTGCTCAAATAAACCTTTCATTGTGTCGATTTGTTGTTGATCATTAAGCGCAACACAAACCACCTTTCCTTGTAATATCGTATTCATTTATTCACCTGTTTTACTTTATCCGTTTTATTTAAATAAGCGGCTTCAATTAATAGACGTTCGAAACTTTAGAAGGCGCAATTTTTTCACTACTGTTTAATTGCCTAGCAAGCAACTCAGCGCTATTACGAAGCAACAACGTATCCACGCCTGCACCGATAAACTTAACGCCCCGCTGTGCATATTGTTTGGCTTGATTGGGATCTAGAGACAAAATACCCGCCGCTTTTCCTGAAGCTTTAATAACCTCAATCGCATGATCAATCGCGGCAACTACTTCAGGGTGATTAGGGTTACCAATATGTCCCATCGAACCACTGAGATCAGAGGGGCCAATAAAGATGCCATCAATCCCTTCCACCTGCACAATCGCTTCTATATTTTCAATGGCTTGTTTGGTTTCAACTTGTACCAATATACAAAGGTGCTCATTGGCACGTTGCAGATATTGAGGAATGCGATTCCACTGCGCCGCACGTGCTAAAGAACTACCAATGCCGCGTTGACCCAATGGAGGATAATAAGCCGACTGAACAACCTGAACCGCCTGCTCTACTGTATTAATCATTGGTACGAGCAGTGTTTGTGCACCAATATCTAACAAACGTTTAATCAGTGTTGGGTTCGCATCTTCACTGCGTACAATCGCAGAGGCACTATGTACAGCAAGGGCTTGCAGATGGTATTTGATATCGGTCAAATCAAATGACGCATGTTCGCCATCAATAAGCACCCAATCAAATCCTGCACCACCACAAATTTCAGCGCAGCTGGTATCAGGAAGTCCTAGCCATAATCCCCACAAGGGTCCTTGTTGGTTAAGTCTGTTTTTAAATCTATTTTCTAACGTCATCACTGCACCTCAATAAAAATGGCTATGAACGACAAACGGTCGTTAAATAAAGTTAACTGAAATACCACCTAGCGAACCAAAGTCAGCATGAACCGTATCACCTGCTTTAACTGCAACAGGACGTGTAAACGAACCCGCTAAGATAACTTGCCCAGGTTCAAGCGAAACACCATGTGGTGCAAAGCGTTTGCATACCCAACAAATACCATTCGCCGGATTACCTAAAACTCCACCAGCAAGTCCCGTCTCTTCAATTTGACCATTTAGGTAGAGCATTGAACCCACCCAACGTAGATCTAACTCAGTCGGTTTAATCGGTCTGCCACCTAAAATAATGCCGCCATTAGCCGCATTATCAGCAATCGTGTCATACACCTTGCGTGTATAACCAGACTCAGGATCGGTGCGATGACATCGTGCTGCAATCAACTCTAAGGCAGGTACAACGTAATCGGTTGCGTTTAATACATCAAAAATGGTGATATTATCGCCCTCAAGTTTATCCTTAAGCACAAATGCTAATTCCACTTCGATACGCGGGTCTAGAAAATCAGATGCTTTGATTTGTGCACCATCATTAAAAAACATATTGTCCAGCAGTACGCCATAATCTGGCTGGTCAATATTAACCGCCATCTGCATCGCTCTTGAGGTTAAACCGATTTTGTAACCTTTAACCTGTGCCCCCTCTTTTTTCTTGCGCTCTACCCAATGACTTTGAATCGCATAAGCGTCATCCATTATCATTTCTGGATAATCAAGTGTCAGAGCAGGTATTTGTTCTCGATTAAGCTCTGCTTCATAAAGTCGCTCAGCGGCAACTTGGATTTGCTTTTCTGTTAACATCTCAATTCCCTTTATTTTTCAAGGTGTAAAATCTTACAGTTTGACTCGATACCGTTTTTCAATATGAATGAATAGTGAACGAGCCAATTACCTAAAACAGCATTACTTTCAAGAAACTACCGAAAAATAATGTTTTACAAAGAATTCAGACAGTACGTGCCATTCAACGTTGCTACCTTGTTTCACAAACCAGGAATCTCCTGGTCCAAAAGTATTCGTTTCACCCGTATCAAGATCTTTTAGCGTCAGTTCGCCCTGCAAAATAGTGGCGTGCTCAGTGAATGGGTATTGCATTGAAAAGACCCCTTGCGTGCATTTGAAAATGCCACAAGCAACCGCGTCTTCAGGGCCGCCATCAACCATCGCAATGCTTGCTTGTGGATCTCCGTCAATAATCGTAGATCCTAGGTTAGTTACACTGCCGATTAAGGCCATTTCAGGTAGCGCTGTATTTAGTAATAATGGTTTCATGTTTTATCCTTATTGAGTTTGGGTTAAATAGTTTTTTGATTTTTTTTAATGCTAACGACGTCCAGTCCAATAACCTGACACTTGATGCCACATTTTCCCGCTGGTTAATAAAAGCGGAGCAATGTAATCTTTACCCACGATATTGATGTGAGGAATACTGCTGATAAGCTCATAACGTTCGGTTTTTTCACTCATTCCTTCCGCTAATACTTTGCAAACAATGTGACTTGGGGTCACACCAAAGCCTGAATAACCTTGTACATAAAACACGTTATCGTGATCTTTTATGGTGCCAACTTGCGGGAATAAACTTGCGCTAACACAAAGGGGGCCTCCCCAAGCAAGTTCAATATTGACCTTATCCAAATAAGGAAATATTTTTAACATCTGGGTTCTGTTCCACGCCTTTAAATCTTTTGGAATATATTCCAACCCACGTGTTGCCGCGCCGAATAACAGTCTGTTTTCATTGGTGACACGGTAATAATCGATAACAGGTCGAATATCACTATAAGCACCACGAATTGGGCTTATTTGTTCGATTAGTTCATCTGAAAGGGGTTCTGTTGCTAGTTGAAATGCATGAGTATTAATAGTTTTTTTATGTAATTCAGGTTCCATGCCATCAAGAAATCCGTTGCATGCCCATAACATTTTTTTAGCTTTAACACTGCCAGTAGGCGTTCTAACGGTTATCGTATCGCCATACTCAACCGAAATTGCCATTGAGTTTTCATAAATTTTGGCATCATAAATTTCAGTCAACGCTTTGGCTTCACCCAATAATAGGTTTAATGAATGCACATGCCCTGCACCCATATGTTTAAGTGCGCAACTATAGGCATCTGAACCAACAACGCTTTTTACATCCGACCCAGTTAACATTTGAATATCAGTATCAGGACACATCGCGCTAAACTCTTTATGCCAGCCACGTAACGTTTTTTCTTGGCGAGCATTACTGCCTAAATAAGCATAACCATGTCGAAAATCAGCATCGATGTTGTATTTATCAACACGTGCTTTAATGATCGCTGCGCCAAGGTTGCCTGTTTTAAAAAGCTCTTGCATCCCTTCAGGGCCAACGTGTTTTTTTACAGTAT
>JBALXF010000068.1:0-9949 GCA_036961085.1 Psychromonas sp. | reverse complement strand
GAGATCGTAAAAAATTATAAAACCCATAAGGAAGCTTCAGAGGCATTTTGTAAAGATAATAGTGAATTCGCATTTTACCTCGGAGACCGCGAAATCATCACCTACAGTGCGCGTAACATCCCAGGTTGTGCCGCTAAAATAGAAGGAGCGGGTCAAACTTACTCCAACGACCGATACGCTATCTACGGTAAATTAAGCTACGATGAGAAATCCACAACTCGAGATCTCCGTATTGCGCGTTTTTTTGAAATTCTCTCACAAAAAGTTGTAATTCACCCCTCGGTACTTGATTCCGCCTACGAAAATACATTCATCGATAAGCCGAGCCCAAAACTCGAAGCCTTTTACAGGAATATCCGTGGTCCTCGCCAACAGTAATACGATAAATCTACTAGCTACTTCAGTATTCATTCATGTTCATTAATGTGTTAAAAACGATTATTGAATAATATTTAATACTTTAAATGTCTCTAGGGTGAGTTGCTCTCGTAGCCCTAAGTCAGAATTTTTATTAATTTCAATATGGTTGGCAAATAGCCAAGTTTCACCGCCAGTCGTTAGATAGCCAACATACCAACCGTTTTTCCTGACCAGCCTGTTTTCGACCAAATTTGATATTCACTATTATTTTCAGACAGCATGATATTTTTTAGGGTTTGAAAATGCTGTTTTTTTAATGGGTAAGTCTTCAGCATAAACTTTTCATAAAAAAGTAATTTGCTCTGCAACCGAATAAAGTGGTGATTATTAATTGAATTTTCTAGCCATATAAAAGTGTGTTTTACCTAATCTTGTTTACGAATTTGATTAGCACATTCAGCTAATACGATCGCCCCTGCCGTTGAAACATTTAAAGAGTTACCCATGCCAAACATAGGAATATGGATATGTTGATGACTTAGTTTTAATGCAGCTTCACTGACGCCTTTACGTTCATTACCTAATACCAATACACTAGGAGATTGATAAGTGACTTTACTATAATCAACAGACTCTTGGCATAACTCCACACTGTAAACCGTATATCCGTCAGAAATTAATGTTTGTAAACTACCGGTAGTGCTATCGCTATATTCGATTTGAACCCATTTAGCTTCGTTTCTTGACGCTTTTTTCAATTTCTTATCTGAAATTGTTAGTTCACCGCAAACAATAATTTTTTCGATAGCAAACGCATCAGCCAAACGAATAAAAGAACCGACATTATAGCTATTAGTAACGTGATCTAATACCAGTACTAACGGTGTTTTAGGCTTAGTTAAATATTCATCTCGTGCAGGTTTAGTTTGTCTGAGTTCTTCTTTGCTCAGTTGTATTTTTGAATTCATGATTTTACTCTATTACTTACTATGTACTTAGACTAAGTGTGCGGTTTTTAAGAATGCCACTTGGAAGCTTTGGTTTGTTTTATAAACATATTTACTAGTTATAACAACAAACAGATTACGAAGGATTGTGCGGTTTTATACTGTTAAGATCAATGAATTAAGGTAAACAATTAAGTGCTAATGATGCTTGCTAAGAAACCTGCTTAAGCGATTCGATGTGAGACGTTGAAAATAGTGTAACTGTCGCAACCATTAAACTGTGAAAATGCACTTAAAGTTTGTTCGAAAGCGGTCATAAAGGCGGCTTTATTTTTTAATGTTGGTTCAATAAACAAGTGGATTACATTCAGTGAAGAGGCTTTTTTATCTGCCTTACAGTCAGCTCTTGCCACCAGTTTTCCATCCCAAAGTATCGGTAAACAAAAGTAACCGTATTGACGTTTTTGAGCAGGTACGTAACATTCAAGCAAGTAATCAAAACCAAAAATTGCGCTAGCGCGTTTACGCTGTATAAGCAGATTATCAAAAGGTGACAGTATGTTAAGTTGTTTTCCATTGAAACGTTTATTGAGCAGAGCCAAGGCATCACAGCGGCTAAAATAGTCAATACCATTAATGGTGATCTGCTCTATTTCTTCTGATTCTAGTAATGCATTAATTGCCTCGCTCACCTGTATTTTGATGTTTTTCAGAAGATAAGTGATTTCACTTATCGTACCAAAACCTTGTGCGCTTAAAAAATTCATCACCAAAAATTGGCCATGCTCTTGTTGGTTGGGCATTGCGCTATCAAGGTCGTTGGGTAACACGCGATGGGTTAGATCATAAATTTTATGAAAGTTTTTTCGGCCGGAGATCATAAGGTCGCCTTGCATGAATAAACTCTCTAAAGCTTGTTTGGTTGGACTGCTGCCCCACCCGTTGTTTTTTTGCCCCTTTGAGACAAAGTCTTTTGCCATTAACGGCCCTTCATGGTCAATTCTGCTGAGTATGTTTGCCATTAGTTTTTGATCTTGGCGAAACCAATGTTTTTGTTGACCCGATTTAAGAGCTCCTTTGCGCGGCAAGCTGAATCGATAGTGTTTCATCGGTAAATATGCAGCGGCATGCGACCAATATTCAAATACTTTTTTGTCTGATATTAGCTGCTCAATATGGTCAACTTGATAGTTTGGGTTTCGACTCCAAAGTGTATGGTGATGCGCTCTTTGCACCACTGAAATCGTATCGATTTGCACATAGCCTAATGACTCACACACAGCTAATGTTTTGGCGTAGCTTTTAGGTCCTGTTTTCGACTCAGCTGACTGCGATTTACTGCCCGCTAAACCTTGGGAAATAAGCAGCAATTTTCTGGCTTGTGATAAAGAGAGAGATTTCATAGTAGCGACCATCTTTAGCGCGTTTGTTAACAGAAAAAACACGTTATAAAATTTTTAGTTCAGCAGAGACTTTAGCAATTTTTTATGGAAAGTTATGTGTGCTTAAAGATGCTTAGTTGAAAGTAGATCAGAAACTCTAGCGCGAAGCTCTGGTAGTAACTCACTTTGGAACCAAGGGTTACGTTTCAACCATAAGTTATTTCTTGGACTAGGATGAGGCAAAGGGATGATTTTGGGCCCATATTTCTCCCATTGACGTACAATGTCAGTAACATTCTTTCCTTCTGTGGGCAGATGATAATTCATAGCATATCGCCCTATTACCAATGTCAGCTGTATATTTTTTAAAGAAGAAAGAGCTTCATTTCTCCATTTTATAGCACACTCTGGTCTTGGTGATAAGTCTCCTGATTTACCCGTCCCTGGAAAGCAAAATCCCATAGGTAAAATCGCGATTTTGCTTGCGTCATAGAAATCTTGCTTAGAGATACCTAGCCATTCTCTTAACCTATCGCCACTGAGATCATTAAATAAAACACCTGTCTCATGCACTTTTTTACCCGGTGCTTGACCTGCTATTAAGATCCGTGATTTTTCATTAATCTGTATTATTGGGCGAGGCCCTAAAGGCAGATATTCAGCACAAGCAGAGCAGTTTTCAATATTTTTGTTTAAGGTTTTAATGATATCCATAATGCTTCGCCTTTTCCTAATAACTAGTACTGTTTGATAACACTATCGCTACAAAGAGAACGATATCATACGCTGTGGGTATCAGCGTATCTATGCTTATTATTTCACCTAACTATTTGCTTAAATATAGTGCTGATTTGTATGTTTGTTTTTGATAGTTTCTATTTACGATTTATAAATCTTGTAGTTCATTGATTTTAAGCAATTAATAAATTTTACTTGTGCCTTTAGGCAGTGGTAATCTTAGCTTACCATTACTTTGGAGAAGTCCATGAAACATAGCAATCAAACCTTTCGAGAAAAAGACTTTTCTAAACAAACTTTACAAGATGTCATTTTCGAAAACTGCCAGTTTTACCTTTGTAACTTTAGTCATGCCGATTTAAGAGATGCAAAGTTTATCGCTTGTAAATTTATAGAAGCTGGTGATAATTTGGGGTGTCAATTTAGCTATGCAGATTTACGCGATGCGAGCTTCAGACAATGTAAGTTGACCATGGCTAATTTCCAAGGTGCTAATGGTTTTGGCGTAGAGTTTAGAGACTGTGATTTACAGGGTGCTAGCTTTGTAAAAACCAGTTTTGTTAATCAAATATCTCACACAAGTTACTTCTGCTCTGCTTATATTACAGGCTGTAATCTGTCTTACACAAACTTTGAAAAACAGTGTATTGAAAAATGTGATTTATTTGAAAACCGTTGGACTGGTGCAAACCTACAGAATGCTTCTTTTAAAGGTTCAGACTTAAGCCGAGGAGAGTTTTCATCTGACTGCTGGCAACAATTTGATATGCAATATTGTGACCTTCGCAACTGTGAATTACTTGGTTTAGATATTCGTCGAATTAACTTAAATGGGGTAAAAATTTTAGATTGGCAACAAGAGCAGCTGCTAGAGCCACTCGGAGTAATTATTTTCCCAAATTGAGTATGAAAAAAATATTCACTTCAGCTCCAAGTGCAGATAAACAACTTATGATTTCTAAAATAAACTAGCAATATTTACTTACCTTATGCTACACAATACCTGCTGTTGTCTAAGTTAACCTAACCATAGCAGGTATTTAAATCAATCTAACAATAGTCTTTAAGTATTAAATAGACGGTTACTCTTGCAGTGCCATCGCAGCCATTTTCATGGTGCTTTCAAATGATTCTGAACCCGCAATAAATAAACCATTATGGCAAAACATTGCATCATCCAGACCGGTGACTTGTTGCAGTGCTTGATCATTTAAACCAGCCCATAATTTAGGCAGAGGTTTTCTATCTTCGAAAGATCCTAGTTCAACTGGTACAGTTTGAATTCTCCAATGACCAGACTGCGAAGGATAAACCACAAATAAAGCCTGTTCAGATAAAGTGTGTACCGTTCTTTTCCATGGCGTGTATTTTTCTAATACAATCACTCTTGGATCTTGTGCATCTTCAATCGCTTTTGCTACGATTTCTTTTGCACTAATACCACCGTTAGCTGATGCAATAAAGCGTGTTAATACACGTAAGGCAAAATCAACCGCTTCATTGAAACAGGCATCAAAATCACCATCTTCTTGCCAAGTTGGGTTAAACATTGAAATTGTTTGGCTAAGACTAATTCCTTTAGCAACGCCTTCAACATGACCACAATCGATCGCATCGATTGTTGATACTAGACCAGAGTCAACAGAGTTTGCTACATCTTGATTACCCTTACATATCTCCAAGCCATATTTCTGCCAGATCAAACCAAATGAAGAGTAAGGAATGCCATTCTCACGCTCACCAGCCCCACCACGTTGATGATGATCAAAACGACCAGTTTCCGGATCATATTCACCGCCAACATCAATCACTAGATCAGCTTTAGCAATAATCGCTTTATCACGAGTACGTATCAATTTAAAAGAGGGGAAAATGCACTTAAGTGCAGCGATACTGAAAACATCATCAGCGTGAAAATTGCCGTTATGCGTTGCTATTGTTTTATCATTCATTTTTTATATCACATCAGAAAGGGATAAGAAGGTGTCGCTATTTAAACTTTACTGCTTAGTATATTTCGTCAGTAAAAATTACAAGCGGAGTTTATACGAAGAGCACACACAAAAACAGCTGATTTTAAAAATTGAAAATATAAATCGTAATGCAGTAAATGACGTTTAATAACTCCTTTTTAACTGTGTTGTAACTGAATAGTCGAGTATATTTCCAGCACATTAACTTGGATTAGCCGTTTATGTATGCCTCGGCCCAAACATAATTATAGCCATTCCAATGATCGCAACAGATGCACCGACAAAATCCCAAACCGTTGGACGAACGCCATCAATCAACCATAACCACAATATCGCAACAAAGATATAAACCCCACCATAAGCAGCGTAGACACGCCCCGCAGCTGTTGGATGTAGTGAAAGTAACCATGCAAAAAGGGCAAGGCTAATCGCTGCAGGTATTAATAGCCATATTGTTTTGCCTTCGCGTAACCATAAATACGGTAAATAACAGCCGATTATTTCAGCTAATGCAGTGACAAAAAATAGCGCTACGATTTTCATTTCTGACAAGGTAATTCCTCAACTTTAAAGATACTTTTCTGACCCTATCAATAATGAAATAGCAAGGGGTGGAAAATATAAAACGAACTGCTCGGGTTGGTTTTATATTATGCTTATTATTTAGCCTTTTAAGGACTGTTCAACCGCAACACTTATCGCAACACTTGCGCCTACCATAGGGTTATTGCCCATTCCCACTAAGCCCATCATTTCGACATGCGCAGGAACCGAAGAGGAACCAGCAAACTGAGCATCACAATGCATTCTACCCATGGTATCAGTTAACCCATAAGATGCCGGGCCTGCGCCAACATTATCAGGGTGCATAGTGCGTCCCGTTCCTCCTCCTGAAGCTACCGAGAAGTATTCTTTACCTAATAAAAGACGCTCTTTTTTATAAGTCCCTGCAACAGGGTGTTGGAAACGAGCTGCATTAGTAGAGTTACCGGTAATTGAAATATCGACACCTTCATGATGCATTACCGCGACACCTTCCACTACATCATCAGTACCATAACAACGAATAGCAGTTCTATGCCCTTTGCCAAATACTTTCTCTTTTACTATATTTAATGTTCCATTTTTATAATCAAATTGGGTCTGAACATAAGTAAAACCATTCATGCGAGCAATCATATAAGCAGCATCTTTTCCTAAGCCATTTAGGATCAGACGTAAAGGTTTACTCCTTACTTGGTTTGCATACTCAGAGATTTTAATTGCGCCCTCCGCAGCAGCATAAGATTCATGTCCCGCTAAAAAACAAAAACAATCAGACTTATTTGACAATAAACGAGAGGCTAGTTGTCCATGACCAATACCTACCTGACGTTGATCTGCTACCGAGCCTGGCACACAAAAGCTTTGTAAACCTTCGCCAATAGACAATGCCGCTTGCTGTGCTGTTTTATCTTGTTTCTTAAGCGCAATTGCAGCACCTAATACATACGCCCAAGCAGCATTTTCAAAGGCAATTGGCTGGGTTTTCAGAGTCATGTCATGTGGATCAAAACCACGTGACAGGCAAAGTTCTCGAGCAGCTTCTAAAGAAGCGATTTTATACTTTTCTAATGTTAAATTGATCTGCTCGATTCGACGTTCTTTTCCTTCAAATTCGATCATTATCCTGCTCCCTATTCTTTTCTTGGATCAATAAAGTGAACGCCATCTTCAAAGCGACCATAATGTGATTTGCTTTCATCTAACGCTTTATTTGCATCGACCCCTTCAGCAATCGATTTCATCATTTTACCCATTTGGACGATTTCGTAGCCGATAATTTCATTGTCTTCATCTAAGGCCATACGAGTTACATACCCTTCAGCAAGCTCCAAGTACCGTGCACCTTTGGCTTTCGAGCCATAAGCAGTTCCCACTTGCGATCGTAAGTTTTTCCCTAAATCATCTAAACCTGCTCCAATGGGTAAGCCCCCTTCAGAAAATGCAGTTTGGCTGCGGCCATAAGCGAGATTTTCAAACACTGAACGCATCGCCACATTAATAGCATCACAAATTAAATCCGTGTTTAATGCTTCAAATATGGTTTTACCGGTTAATATTTCCGATGCCATTACGGCTGAATGGGTCATGCCAGAGCAGCCTACCGTTTCAATTAAACACTCTTCGACAATACCATTCTTCACGTTGATCGAGACTTTAGTTGCTCCTTGATGAGGCGCGCAGGTACCTACACCATTTGATAAACCTGAGATGTCTCTAACGTCGATGGCGTTGATCCATTTTCCTTCTTGAGGGATAGGTGAATTACGATGATCTGGGCCACGTGCAATCGGGCACATTGACTCAATAGTATTAGTAAAAGACATACAACAGCTCCTCAATAAACTTTCTATGATAAAGAAATTGGCTAAAACTATAGGAAGTATAGGAACAACAACCACCTTGTCCAAATAGATACATATTTAAACAGGTGTTTTATCCCATATCTGATATTTAGGTATTTTGCGGCAACTCTGGTGAAGAAAAGATAGATGAGCTGCTATAATATTTACAAAAAGCGAGCAAATGGGGGAGTGATCTTATTAGGTAGAAAGTAACTGCAATTATGATGTATAAAGCCGAACGAATATAAAGCTTTTTGTTTGTTATGAGCTAAATTCATCTCAGCAGTAATACCGAGAATTGTATTATAAGACGCCTATATCGTGCCTGTTGATACCTTGTAATAAACAACACCAAACAAGCATGCGAATATCAACACGGTTATCAGAATTTTTAGCCAAATGAATTTCATGTTTCGAACTCCTTACACGTTTCTCTTCTTTATAGACTGTTATTAAAATGTGGGATTAGTCATTGTTTTTTACTTTGATTTTTATTTATGAGCCTACTTACATGCACTAAACCGGCTAGTTTTATTGTTGGCTTGATCAGTAATTGTGCACTGCCAGCAACAAACAGCCAAGTACCGCTTTCTACTAAGGCTTCAGAAAAGAAGAAAAAGCTTCCAATCAAAAACCACACAGCGATTAAAAAGTCGTTGAGTGCACCCAATACTTCGTATCTACGCTGAATTATAATATGCTCACTGCCTAGATCTAATACCAAATCATTACCCTCTGCTTTCATGCAACTTCCTTATCTATTGTCACGCGTGTAAAATCACAAAATATAAGCTTCATTTTAAAAGTGACTAGCGCAACACTATGCTTGTGCATTACAGCCTAGTCACTTTGTTTATTAAAGAGACTTTATTTGCTCAAGCTCTTTATATCTTAAAAGTAATATAGCCGTTTTTGAAAACTTAATGCGCCATTTTTGATAATAGATCATGGTTTATGACTAAGTTTCTGACATCGTGTGCATGGTCTTCATGCATAATCATTGCCTTCACACCAATCGCCAACTGTCGAGATATTAACTTTAGCGACTTTAGGTCTTACACTCCAACTCACCTGCAATGGAGATCCTTGTTCATTGTAACTCGGGCCAGTTGTTGATCCTGCATACACAATAGGTCCCCCCATATTAGTAGGGATGTTTGTAGCCTGATACAGACCATTATTTTTTGAATGCATGGTTAACTGCTTAAAGTCAAAATCGGATGTATCGTTTACAAGCACAAAAACTTGGGTTTCAATACGCAGTTGCGGATTCATAAAAGGCATGCGCCTAATGTTGCTCCCGGCATAACTTGTGCCGTAGAGTGTACATTGTGAACTTCAATAGTATCACCTGCATTAAGTGCACCATGTGTACTTGGACAGATTTATTGTTGTACAGTTTTCAACTCAGTAGCATTTAACTTGCCTGAATACTTGTAACCACTTTGAAAACCATGTCCATCCCCATTACCTGCATACTCTGTAAACTCTGTAAACTCTGTAAACTCTGTAAACTCTGTAAACTCTGTAAACTCACCACCTTTATGCTCTGCATTTTTTAATGCCCACATAATAAACGCTTTCATATCATTATATTTATAATGTAACTTACTTATATTAGCATTTAAAATCAGCAGGTTATAGTCTTAGTTGTATTTTTATAAGATGAATATATATAGTAATTTCGTATTTAATGTAGAAAAGTAGAGAAGTTACCACTCCATATAAAAACACTACCTTGTGACAGAAAACGATTAAGTCGCTGTTGCTAACTGCTACACTAACTACATGCAATCCAACAGGTATGGCATTATAATTGTAATTGAGGTGGTAAAATGAATAGATACTTTAAGAATTTTATCGTTATGATTTTAGCGCTAATAACCTTCTCTATTATTGCAAAGCTTAGTTATAACGAAGGTCAACAATATGCTTTTAACGTGCAAATGGTAGAAGCAGGTAAATCGATGGGGAAAGAGTTAGTGGCTTCTTGCCAAGAAGGTATGCCTCTTTATAAACAAGCTGATTCTAATCGAACACAGAGCGAGGATGCTTACACCAAATGCCTAGAAGACAACGATGAATCTGGACTCTTAGAGAATCTAGATAAAGACATAGAGAGTTTATATAAGATCACTAATTTATATGGAAAAATTATATAC
>JBALXF010000067.1:0-9956 GCA_036961085.1 Psychromonas sp. | reverse complement strand
GCTACCGTATTAATCGTGAGTGGGAAGTCGGTGGCAAATATCAATACAATAATTCTAAGTGGCGTTCACAAGGTCTTGAGTATAAAAGTGAGCAAGTGGTTTTATCTGTTGCCAATTATTTCTAGCCCTAGAAACTAAAAGTATGAGATTACAAATTGTTGCCTATATACAGATGAGTTTCTTGCATTTTTGGCTAACAGTTTATGTGAATTTATTTAACAGGCATGGCAGTGAGTATAAGGTAAATGATGAAAGTAAAAGTATTGCTAATAATCGCCACACTTGCTGCAAGCGCCTGTTCGGTCAAAGACTCAGACCAAAATTGCGATGATAGTCGAGCTAATACGCTCGAAAAAACTGATAAGGTTGAACCTTGTCGTCGTGATCCACGAAACGTTGAAGATAATTTTTTTCTGCGTGAGAAGGAGGAATCGGCTGAACACCAATACAGAGAAGATAGAATTATCGAAGAAGCGATTATTGAAGCAATAATTGAAGAAGAATTAGAGGAGCCCATCCCAGAGCTGTATTGATAGGTCTTGTATATAGACGATCGTGGTTGATGTATAGGCAACTTATCTGCCTGTGTTCTAGCCTTGCAGTAGTCTCCTGTATAGCAACAAAAGCCACAGTACAGCTCAACTCAGTCAATTATTGATTGTTTTCTGAATATGACTAGAGCTACTTATCGAGGGGATATCATTACTACATTGTTAATTTTAGCCACTTATTTATAACCCTTAAACAATCCCCCTAGTAACTAACTCAGTCTATAACCCCGAGTTATTAACATTATAACCTTTATGGTTATTTAAGCTTGAACCTGCAAGTAATACAATATGTCTGGGGGTATATGGCTTCCTCAATGCCATGATAATCGTATGGGATCTAAGCGGATATTAAGTACAGCAAAGATTATTTGGCAGTGCTACGACATTGGGCTGTTTTCGTTAGAGCTTGCAGTGGATTTAAGCGCCATTGCAGACATCGAGAAGTTAAGAGCAGTAGATGGTGCGTTGATAGAGAATCTTTGTCATGACGTTTACGAAGAACTAGGGAAACATATTGATGAATGAAATATACGAGACACTTCATGGTGCGTTGATAGAGAATCTTTGTCATGACGTTTACGAAGAACTAGGGGAACATATTGATGAATGAAATATATGAGACACTTGATGAGGTTAGTCGGCTTAACCCAACATGGCTAAGAGTGAAGATTACTCACATACAAACAGCAGAAGGCGACAGGTATACAGTCCGAGATTGCGATGGTGAAAGTATCATGACAGATACAACTCCTGAAGTTTGTAAGCAGTACCTTGATATATTGAAGGCAATGTCAAAACGTATAATTGGGGTAGATAATAATTAAAAATAAAAATTAGTAAATTAAGTGTACTAGCTGTAGTTGCCCTATAGCTATAGTAGTAAGTACAGCGTTAATAACGTTTAAAAAATAAATCTATATACAGATAATGCCATGAGTATTACAAGGAGTCAGCAAGGGCTTCTAACAAGTCTTATCTGGTACTAAGAAGTCTAGATAAAGAACTTACAGTTGGCTGTTTCACTCATCACTAGGCGGTAGCCAATTGTTTCATATTAAGGAGAGCAGACCGGGATATTAGCTTAATCATCGTGCTGTTCTCGTTTTTGTAATTCTACATAAAAGCGGCTCAGAAACTCAATGTCTTCTTTTGGAGCCTTCATCATTTGATCAAGAAAATGCAATGTACTAGCGGGAATAGGTACTTGTTTTCCATATTGGCGTTCAAGCGCTGTCATTGGAAATAGTTGCAATATGCTGACATCTAGCGCTTTAGCAATCCTGAAAAAATCGAGCAGTGTGAATTGACTACGTTCTTCTCGATCCATTTTTTCATAGAATGATGAACGTCCAAGGTTTGCTTTTTGTGCCAATGTATTTTTAGATAGCTTGGAATGTACCATCATAGTTTCAATGCGCTCAATCACCATAATGCGAAACTCTCGTTCTTGTACGCCGAAGAACTCAAAACCCTCTGTTTGTATCTCTGCCATAACCTTTACACTTTTCCAGAATAATGGATTCAAGGATAGCATTATGTCCGAATAATGGAAATTGTTCTCGCTACTATTACCTCAACGCAAAACGAAAGAGATAGTTGAGGACTTGGCAAATACAAGCTTAACTGCTTATAGCGTTATACCCTATACCTTATATTTGGAGATAGTATTATGAAAAAATCAATTATAGCATTAATTATAGCGGCTTCTTCTTTTGGCGCTTTTGCTAACGGCGTGACGAGTGGCGCACTGCCTGTTGCTGAGTTTTACAAGGGGTATGATGTAGCCTCTATCCCTGTCGACAAACTGCAGAGCTGGCCTTATATATCGTATACCAGTATGCATATTGCTGATTATATGGCATTTGGTGTAAGTGATGTAAGCGCAGCAAATAAACCAGTTCAACTAAAGCGTGCCACTAACGAGTTTGACTTGAATAGCGAATTTAAAAACGGACAAAGCTATATCGAAAACTTGATATCAACGCAAACCAAAGGTTTTGTTGTGATGCAAGATAACAAGATCATTGCCGATTTTTACGATAACGGCTATGCCCAAGGTAAAATTAATAACTTACAATCTGCCTCTAAGACCTATGTTGGTTTAGTTGTTAGTCAGTTAGTAGATGAAGGTAAAATAGACCTTGATGCAAAGATTAAAACTTACCTACCAGGTCTTGAAGACTCAGTTATCGGCGATGCAACAGTGCGTGAAGCATCAGTTATGGGCAGTGGTGTTGAGGCGTTACATGACTACCACACACCAGGATCAAATGGATACCTGTGGGAAGTAGAATATGGTTTACAGCCAAACGGAACAGCGATCGGTCATTTTGAAGCAATCAAAGCGAGCAAGGCAAGTGAGCATGCGAAAGGTACCGCGTGGGATTATACCGATGTAAATACGGACACATTAACTTTGATCGCTGAAAAAGTATCAGGTAAAACATACCCAGCATTGTTAAGCGAGCTTGCAAACAAGATCGGCAGTCACTACGGATCTGAAATTGTGAATACTTCTGACGGCACGAGTGCTTCTGCATTTGGTATCAATGTGAGCGCTGTCGATTTCGCTTTATTCCACCAGTACATTGCTGAGGGTAAAGCTGGCGATACGTTCTACAAGACAGTGAAAGATAAAAGCTTGGACACGCTTAGTATGAGCCCTACAGGTAAAGCGATCAGTGGTCCTAATGGCCCTCTACAATATGGTATGCAAACTTATTACTTAGCAGAGCATGACATCATTGTATCATTTGGTTCTTTTGGTCAATTTGGACTATCAGATCCACAAACGGGTGCTAGCGTAATAAATCAATCAGATTGGTCTATCAACGCAAATACTGACAAGACTGCTGACACGTTAGAGCGTTCAGTGAAGATCCTTAAGTCATTGCGCTAAGTTTCTCCCTGAACAGCCCGCATTGCGGGCTGTTCAATTGCTATAAAGCTTAGCTGCGCGGTGATGGTAAGTACGATATCAATATACATTCAATTAATTAACAAAGGGAAACATGGTTATATTGGTAGTCACACTGCTCAGATCTCTTAGAGAATGACCATGAAGTTATCTAAATCTTAAGCTTATGGCTTGATAAAAATGAACGCCAATACCCGGCAGTAAAAACAGAATCAGGATGAACCATCTACGATAGGTATCATTCTCTTAATATTTGAATTTCAGTTATGCGAAGTACTTACTTTGCCAACCTTATCTCGCTAAAAATAAAGGCGATGAAACTAGAACTTTGGAAAGGGAGATAGTTTTGTAGTCTCATAAAACAGGTATGCTATGTTTACGCATATTTGCGGCCACATTATCTTGTTAATCGTTATCTATGCCCTGATTTTCAACTAATCCTAGATAGTGCTTAGTAGCTTAGTGACAAGTCATTTCTCTAGGTTTTACCTCAGTAATTTGGAATTAAAATGGAAATTGTATCCCCCTCAATTAAATACAAAAATAGTTATATTCAATACATCAAAGAACTAGGGGATGAAACACGTTACCCATTTACTTTAGACTTTGATTATGAAGATTTTAATGCGTTACTTATCAGACTCGATGAATATGAAAACGGGATAAACTTACCGGAAGAAAACGTGCCTAGTACAACACTTTGGATGGTCGAAGGGCAAGAGCTAATTGGTGTTACTAATATCAGGCATTGTTTAAATAGTAGAATTGAACATTGTGGTGGTCATATTGGTTTAGGCATTCGGCCTTCATGCCGAGGTCAAAAACTCGGTCAGTTATTGATGAAAAGCTCGATTGAAAAATTAAGAGAAATGGGCACGCAACATGTACACATTCATTGTTATAAAGCCAATTCAGCATCAGCTTATACAATCATAAACAATGGTGGCGAACTTGAATCTGAGCTAGCTTTGGGTGAAGAGACGGTGCAAAGGTATGTAGTAAAATACACTTGATTTTAAGTTTGAGTTTATAAAGTTCAGCGCCATGTTGGCTGAGTGGCGTTAGCTTATTGAGAGGGAATATGAGTTTATCGAAAAAACAAAGTGGTGTTTTAAAGGGTATGGCAGCGGCGATGCTGACCTCAATAATTGTTATTTTACTGGCAATTACATTTGACCCGCTAAACTATTCCCTTATCAGTCAATCATCAGAGAGGTTAACTGTTCTCGGAATATCTTTGATATTACCTACCTTGTTCTTAATCGCTTCAATTGGAAGACTAGCCAAGTTTAGATTTTTTAGCCCCGAAGATATCGATGGCAGTGGCTTAACATCAGCAACTAATGAAGCGCTAATCCTACAGAGTTTACTTCAAAATACATTAGAGCAATTTGTCATTACTTTTGCCGTTTATACTGCATGGGCATTGTTAATGCCGAGTGCTTGGTTGTCCGTTGTGCCTTTGTGTTCAGTATTATTTGCTATGGGGCGTATCGCCTTTTTTAAAGGTTATAGTGGTGGCGCACCTGCAAGAGCTTTTGGTTTTGCGCTGACGTTTTACTCAACGGTATTGATGTTTTTAGTGCTTCTAGGGTATCAATTAACAATAGCCATAAGCTAATAACAGTCATAAATTAATAACATCCCTAAGCTAACAATCCTTTAAGCGGAGCATCTAGTTGATCCGCTCTTGTAGACTCATCTATTGAAAACCTCTCCCTTAAAATAGGGTACTACCAAGCCGTAACGTGATCGTAAGCAACTCATTCATTACGTCTGTAAATATAGTTATTGACATATAACTTACTTGAAATATACTTGACTAATCAAGTATATTTCAAGGGTTATAGATATGGAAACAAATAAAAACATCGCGCTAATGTTAGATCAGGTACATGCGAGTACATTATTAGGAAAAAAAGCAGATTCAAATCTCAGCGTACATGGTTTGAGTTTTACTGAATTCAACATTATGCACAAGTTACATAAGTCGCCAGGTGGGGCATTGAGTCGTATTGCTTTAGCCGATTCTATTGGTCTTACAGCATCGGGTATTACTCGATTACTGGCGCCAATGACAAAGAATAACATTGTACTCAAAACGGTGAATGCGAGAGATGCTCGGCAAAGTATGGTCGCACTAACTGAAACAGGTAAAGGCTTATATACAGATGCTTTGGTCTCTTTTGAGTACACTTGTAGCTCGGCATTTTCATTGCTAGATGAGCCTGAAATTAATCAGCTGTTAACACTGCTTAATAAAATTAAGTGTTAAACAGAATCAAGCTCCTCAACACTTTGCCAACTGTATTCAACTGCAGAGAAGGTCATTAATCTCTGTAAATTGAACGTTAAATTTGCGGTAACTGCGATTTACTTTTCTAACTCGATTTTTGGGGAGCACTTTCATACGCTCTAATATAAATAATAATCATATTCTTATATTCAGTATATTTTGAATATGCTTTTTCAATCTAAATGTTAGCTAACAGGGCTATAAAGAACGGATAAAACAGTATATTTATCTACTCCGTTCTTTATTTTTAGCAATTATTCTATTGCTGATTATAGCGATGCCTCAACTTCCTCAGACTTTAACAGCAGGGTTCATTGAGTAGGTCCCCATATGAGATGCGCTTGCAAGAACGTGGCCCTCCATTGCATCCAAAGTATCTTGACCAGTGAATTCGCCTTGCAGTGGCAATGTTTCGATATTAAGTGCAAAGACCTTAAAGTGGTAGTGATGGATTATACTGTCATTCCACGGAGGGCAAGGGCCATCATAACCACCGTATACACCTTCCATATCAGGATCTCCCGCGAACCATCCTGTGTAGTCATTCAACCCGGCTAGACCATGTGAAGTTTGACCTACTGGCTTGCCTCGAGGTGTGATTCCTGAACAGGCAGAACCCTCGTCTAGGCCTAATACGTCGGCAGAAATATTAACAAGAACCCAATGAAAGAAGTTTACACGAGGTAAATCAGCAGGCACTAATTTGCCTTGTTGATTTACGTCCTCACCTGATGAGGGGACGTCTGGATCGACACAAATGATCGCAAAGGATCGCGTGCCCTCGGGGGCATCTGACCAAGCAATGGCGGGGCTGATGTTGTCACTTGTAGCAAATGGACCGTCGCTTCCTGGACGGCCGAAAGCAAATTTGGCAGGAATAGCATCGCCGTGAGTCCATGAGTCAATGTGGATGGTAAATTGTTTTGTCATTAATTGTGTTCCTCTGCGCTGGTTGGGGAGAAATATCGAACAATAAATCTGAAAGGGCGGTTAACGAATTCAGTGTCTGAGACTGCATTCGCACGAATCTGGAGATATAGATTAAAAACTGATTATTTAATATATAGTTATAAGATTTACTTATAAAAACATAGGTTTACGCTGTTAGTAAAGGAGTATAGGACAAATAAAAACATTGCGATAAAATGATCATTATTATATCGCCATGCACTTCTATTTATTCCTTATTACTCTCGTTTTTATCAATACAGAGCTTGGAGGAGTCTACTCGTAATCATCTGATTAGGAATCGAGGATATGGGATGTTAATGCTTTCATAACTTGGTTAAACTGTTTTTTTAGTTGTTGATCAAGAACGTGCTCACCATTGTTAATAACACACTCTCCAGCGACATACACATTAGCAATTTGGTTTTTGTCACCAGAGAATAACCAGCGATTGAGTTTTTGTGGAGCAGGTAAGTGAGCCAACCATTCATCTTCTTTCAGCTCTATCCAATCTGCTCGAAAACCAACTGCAATTTTTCCTATTGCCACTGCACATGCTTGAGCTCCGCCTTGGGCTGCTTGACGCCAAAGTAACTGCCCAACATTAGGTTGTTGGGGAGAAGATAATCGATTACGCTTTTGTTTAATTAGGCGTTGTCCATATTCAAGCCAGCGTAATTCTTCGAGTGCATTCACAGATACATGGCTGTCCGAGCCAATTCCCCATCGGCCATTTTGCGACAAGTATTCTACTGCGGGGAATAGCCCATCACCAAGATTCGCCTCTGTTGTTGGGCAAATTCCTGCTACCGCGCCACTTGCGGCAAGCGCAGTAACTTCAGCTTCATTTAAGTGCGTTGCATGTATCAAGCACCAGCGTGGATCAACGTCAAAATGTTTAAATAAATATTCAACCGGTCTGTCACCACTCCAATCAATACAATCATCTACTTCTTTCGTTTGCTCTGCTATATGAATGTGTACAGGTAAGTTTTTAGGTAGAGTAGCCAGTACTTCTTGCATCTGTTGTTTGTCTACAGCGCGCAGTGAATGGAAGCATATACCGACGCTATTTAGCGGTGAACATCGCTTTTGTAGCATGCTAAATTGAGTTAAATATTGTTGTGTTGTTTGTATAAAACGTTTTTGCATTACAGCTGCTGCTTGCTGACCAAAGCCACTATAAGTATATAAAACGGGCAATAATGTTTGCCCAATACCGACGCTAGTTGCTGCATCTTGTAATGCTTCTGACATTGCGTCATTGGGATAGATTTTTCCATCGATATCATGATGAAGGTAATTAAATTCTGCAACCTGCGTGTAGCCGCCTTTTAGCATATCGAGATAAAGATAACGTGCAATAATTCCCACTTGTTTAGGGGTTAATTGGCTCACCATTGCATACATTTGTTTGCGCCAAGTCCAAAAGCTATCCTGCGGATCTTCTGCAACTTCAGCTAAGCCAGCCATTGCTCTCTGGAAGGCATGAGAATGAAGGTTTGCCATTGAAGGAAGAACCAGACCTGATAATCTATCAATGTTAGCTGGACAATGGCTGTCGGGTGTTAATGATGAAATGACACCATTTTCATCAACCGTTACTAGTACGTTTTCAAGCCAAGCATCATCAATTAATGCCTTATTCAAAAAATAGTGTTGCATCCGACTTCCTTATTGCTTGTTTATATAGTCTGATAGACTGTTTATGTGAGGATATAAGGTTGATTTTTCTTGTTTTTACTGTGTTTGCGTTGGCAGTAACGTTAGCAATGAAATGGCTCGACGACACAGCTTGATGATTTATTTTGAAAATATTTCAATCATTACACCCTTGCCACTTAACAGTAAAGAATCGCTTTTTATCAAGATCGATTCTTCTTTTAAATCTTGACCATCACGACAATAAAGCAAGCTCCCAGCAGCTAAATGATATGGCTGTTGATCAGTCGTGTTTGCATTGAAGTTTATGCAGCATGGAACATGTGCATAAAATGCAGTAAACAGAAGTTTCTGAGAATCAGAGAAACTCAGCATTTGAGCGACATCGATGATGCTGATATTGGCGCGCGTATCGCTTTCACGAACCATTATATTAAGATCTTCTATGCTGCCACTTATTAGCTTAGCAGAGGTCTTATCTGCACCGGAAAATTGTGCGATATCTAAAAGGGTATGCATATTCTGAGAGCGATTCAGATTTTGATGAACTAATGTCATACCATCACCAGAGAGCAAGACCAGCGTACGCTGTAATCCAGTAAAGTCTGAAAACAAACCATTCTGTACAACGCTCGCCTGACTAATACGATAACGTAACCCGTATTGGTCATCACTACGTTGCATCTCAAGTGTTTTGCCAAGACCATTTTTCCATGGCATGCTTTTGTATTCACTTGGCATCATTATTTGAAAATTCTGCACCCACTTTTCCTTGTAATGATTAGTCCAGCGGTTGCACAAATCAATGACTAGCGCTTTATAGTAGCTGGACTTTACTGGCCTAATACTGCTAGGTGATGTGATTAAGTCATGTGCCTAAATCACGCTACTTAATTAGGCTGTCAATAAGTACTTCATCAGTTAATACTGGTAGCGTTACTTTAAGCTTAGGCTCAGCTTTCATAGCTCGCTTAATCGCAAACATTGCCCCTTCATTTCTGGCCCAATTTCTTCTTGAAATACCATTATTTACATCCCAATGAAGCATTGATTTTACTCTGCGGTCGCAATCTTCCGATCCATCGATCATCATACCAAAACCACCGTTAGTCACTTCTCCCCAACCAACGCCACCACCATTATGGATACTTACCCAGGTTGCTCCTCGAAATGAATCGCCAATAACATTTTGAATCGCCATATCAGCAGTGAACTTAGAACCATCATTAATGTTTGATGTTTCACGATACGGTGAATCTGTGCCCGAAACATCGTGATGGTCTCTACCAAGAATAACTGGTGCGGATATTTTACCTGCTTTGATGGCGTTGTTAAACGCCACGGCAATTCTCATGCGACCTTCAGCGTCGGCATATAAAATCCTAGCCTGAGAGCCCACAACCATTTTGTTGCTTTTGGCTTCTCTTATCCAAAGTAGGTTATCTGCAATTTGTTGCTTAATTTCATCAGGGGCTTCTTTGTGCATTGCTTCCAATACATCGCCAGCAATCTGATCGGTAATATCTAGATCTTTAGGATCAGAAGATGAACAAACCCATCTGAACGGTCCAAAACCATAATC
>JBALXF010000066.1:0-9981 GCA_036961085.1 Psychromonas sp. | reverse complement strand
CTATCCATTAGACTCAAAAAAGCAGGCGCAAGTTTAGCTTGCGTGATCATGCTTAGTGTTGGTTCATTCTCGGCAATAGCGGATGATACATTCTCACCATATGTTGATGAAAAAGGCAATATTAGTTTCCCTCATAGTTTTCGAACCAATATGGTTCACTTAGGATCATGGTTCGTTCCTGAAGGCGGTGCCAGTGGTTTTCATGATGTGTACACCGAGAAAGAATCGGTGGAGGTGTTCCGCAAGACGGGTAAATTTCCAGACGGTACCACGCTCGTCAAAGAACTTCGGGAATCTAAAGCGGGTAGCTACACTACAGGAGAAGGGGTCAGCTATGCAACGTCCGGCATCAAACAATGGTTCGTAATGGTCAAAGACGTGGAAGGCCGATTTGCTGATAATCCACTCTGGGGCGATGGCTGGGGGTGGGCGCTGTACAAGCCTGACGATAAAGACAAGAACGTCGCAACAAACTACAAAGTAGATTGCTTAGGCTGCCACGTACCAGCGAAGGATAAGGATTGGATCTATACCGAAGCGTATCCCACACTTAGTGCGGAGTAATGCAGGTCAACACATTACAAACAAGAATAGGTGTCGCGCAGCCGACACCTATTCTGGGTTTTGAAAAAGCCCTGTCGAAAATTACTTCTTATAGAGTAAATAGAAGTTTTGGAGGAGGGCTTGCTTCATGTTGTTACCTTTCTTTAGGCGGCTGTCGCTGTACTGTCAACTTAACAAAATATGGAATGATCTCTGACTGGGATTGTAATTAAACTTGCCCCCCCCAGCCTTTCACTGAGTCCAAGAATAATTTATGTATTTTTAATGAGTTACATGATCATAGACTTCTAGGTTTCTAAGTCACAATGGGGGCGTTTGAGACTTAGCTTTCTAGCTCGGTTTGAGGCACACAGCGACTTAGAATATTTACTATAATCTAATGCTGCAATTTAATTTATCTCGCCTGCTTTCGGGAAATTAGAGTCAGGTATGAGCAGAATATTTAGGCTAGTAAATTTATTTTTGACGTCAAATAAGTGAGCACCTCAAAATTTTCTATATGTGGGAGATACTTAATACTTTAAAAGCAGAAGAGTTTCATTTAGGGAAAGCAATCCGCTAAAGAATTATCAAGTACTTTTTAGCTACTATAAAATTAATAGCATCCACTCAACCGACTGATTCACATAATTTGATACCTTCCAAATAACTCGATAAATGGTTTTCAATGCGATATATCATAAATTCTTTTAGTTGCTGCATCGAATAGTAGACGTATTTTATCTTTGCTAGTTATTCATTCAATTACACAAATTTAACTATACAAAGATTTACAGTCAATGCTTTTTAAGTTGCTGATTTAGCGTGTTGTGGAACGAGCTTACTTAGGATATCTATAAGTTTTTCAAGCTGTTTTAGACAGTTAATCTCAAAAGCATTACCTTGTAATAAGGGATAACCAATATTAATTCTAAAACAGTCTTTATAAAGGCCGAGCGTAGTGAAATTTTCACCAACGCGAATATCAAGATTGTATTTTGTCGCTTGTTTAAATAGTTGCTGAGAATCAAGGTTGGGAATTTGAATCCATAATACAAAGCCACCGCTGGGGTCGCTAATTTTACTCGACACAGGTAAATTTTGACGCAAATAATGTTGGTAATCTAACCTATGATTGTGCAAATTAAAGCGTATTTTCTTTAAATGGCAGGCATACTCACCGTTATTTATAAAATCAGCAATCGCTAACTGAGTAGGTGAAGTCACGCCTTGATTACAATAGCGCCGTCTTGTTAAATATTGCTTATAATAGCGCCCAGGTAAACACCAGCCTAAACGATAGCCAGCAGCTAATGTTTTAGAAACCGAGCCACACCACAACACATAACCTTTCTTATCCCAATGCTTGGCTGGCAAGGGAATAACTTTTCCATGTGCAATTTCAAGATACACATCATCTTCGATGATTGGGGTGTCGTATTTTTCGGCTAATTTCACAAGTTGCTGTTTTTGTTGCGCACTCATTGATGTCCCTTGAGGGTTCATATGCGATGTGCAAAACAGACCGGCTTTGACCTCGCCACTTTGCATATGTTTTTCAAGTTGAAGTAGATCAATGCCTTGTTTTGTACTGGGTATCTCAATGACTTTCCGTGATAGTAAATTGAGCATATCTAATAAACCACTATAACAAGGAGAGCTTATTGCCACCGCATCCCCGACATTAGTGGTGATCTCTAATGCAGTTTGGATAGCATCCATACAGCCATTCGAAATAATGAGTTGTTCAGCTGAGAAGTGAAAGTCATAACGTCTAAAGTGCGCAGATAAACTATCTCGTAATATTTTTTTGCCTTCTGGACTGGGGTAGAGGCTGATATTTTCAGACTGGCGTTTAATTGCGCGGCGAAAACTGTGTTGCAGTTGTTCGAGCGGTAACTGCTCAGGATCGATACGCGCATAGCCTAATGGACCAATAGTTTTGATGAGTGGGGTATAACTTTTCAGGCTTAACCCTAACTTGGGATCACTGGTACGACTTTCAAAATTGATAAGTTCGGGTTGCGCCTGTGATCTAACTTGCTGACAAACAAAATATCCAGACTGTGGTTTAGATATTATCCAACCGAGTGCTTCTAAATGTTGATAGCAATTTAGTGCACTGGTCATGCTGGTATTATTCAACATTTTAAAGTTGCGCAGCGAAGGCATACGGCTATGTGCGGCTATTTTTCCACTTTTAATATCCGTGATGCATTGTGCTGCAAGCTGTTTATAGATCATACGCCGCCATTAATTGTACTTCTTTTTTGTTGGATAATTGTGTCTGTTATCTTATCTTGTTTGCTTGATACTTACGTCTCTTATTTTAACAAAGGATATACTATGAGTAATCGTGATTTGTTAGTAGCTGTATTAGTGATGGCTGTTTGGGGGTTAAATTTTTCTGTTATTAAGCTCGGTGTTGGCGAAGCCGACCCAATTCTTGTAACTGCCTTACGTTTTACATTTGCAACTCTTCCTGCGATATTTTTTGTCAAACGTCCTGATGTTAAATGGATTTATTTGCTCAGCTACGGATTGGTCTTTGGCGTAGGAGTGTGGGGCATGGCGACATGGTCAATTGATGCTGGTCTGTCAGCAGGCATGGCATCTGTTTTATTGCAGTTGAATGTATTTATTGCTATTTTTCTTGGTTACCTGTTCCTTAATGAGCCTTTATCAAAAGCAAAATTGGTCGGCTGTTTACTGGCCATTAGTGGCTTAGTATTAAGCTTGTCGGTCACCGATGGGACGGTAAGTTTAACTGGAGTGCTACTTATTTTGATTGCTGCATTATGCTGGAGTATTGCCAGTATCATCATTAAAAAGACAGCGACGAAAAAGGTTTTTGCATTTACCGTTTGGGCGATGATTTTTGCACCCGTGCCTTTGTTTTTACTTGCCTTTTATCGCAGTGGTTCCGAACAAGTTTTGAATACCTTGCAAACGTGGAATAGCCCGCTGGCTTTTTCTATTTTGTTTCAAGCTTATCCAGTGACCTTACTGGGCTATTGGATTTGGAACCGTATATTGTCAAAATACCCATTATCTACGGTTGCACCCCTCACATTGTTAGTGCCTATATTTGGTTTGTTGGGTGGGGCTGTTTTTTATCAAGAACAAATAGAAAGTACTAAAATAGTCTCCTGTTTACTGATTATTGCTGGTTTAATGGTCGGCTTAATTCGGCCCAGAGTGTGGTCAAATATTAGTCTTAAAGTTAATTTTTTACGCATATTTAAAAACAGATATTAACGACAATATCACAGACGCGTAACGATATGGGTGGTGACTTTTAAGAGGATTTAGGTGATTTGTCGTGCGCAACGTATATGAAAAGTGCACTGGCAACCTGCCACTTTTGTTACATCAATGGGTTCGCCTTTTACCTTGTAAAATTAATCATTACTTAGAAGGTGTTTTGTGAACGATTGCGCGTTAGCTTTCTGAGGCGGTTTGGGGCACGAAGCGACTTAGCACTGTTGCTCTATTTATTTGTGAAAACTAACTATTTTACGCCTAAATATATACTAAGTATCATTTTTACACTTTGCTCATACATTTCGATGAACAGTTTTTTTCTAATTTGGATTTGGACAAAAATAAGTTAGACACTATGTTCCAAATTAATTACACACATAAAATTAGATATCCCAAAACACGTAGCTCTTTAACTATCTTGACATTATTTGAACTGCGTACACAGCAAAATCATCACTTCAAATCTATATAGCAGTAATAGTACTGCAGTGAGTACCAATGTGATGGAAAAAGGTGAAGGCAGTTTACCTCTCAGAAAAGTAAAGCTTTTTAGTTCATTAGTTCATTAGTTCATTTACTTATTCGATTTGATGTTGCAAAAAAACTTGTAGTGGGCGTACCAATCACTAAAAATAATCTGCTTTGTCAAACATTGGGAGTAGTGCTCCGCTTCGAAACGTTGGTACTCATCTATGTATGACGAAACGTCTGACCTTGTTCATTTTTGACACTGAAGTAGAGTGTTTTGAGTTGCTTAAAAAGCTGAGTCAACTTAACTGCTCGCGGTTCATAATCTGCCTTTCGTTGTTGTTATTGTGACATAAAGCCCTATTACGGCCAATACGACGAATGCAGCTGACAAGAATTTTGTCGATAAACCATAGAGCACTAAGGCATAGATACCAAAGGTCATAGAGAGAAAACTGATCCATCCTGGTACTTTTTCGACAATATCGTAGGTTGCAAAGTGTTTTTTAGCTCCAAACTTATCTCGATTGTCGATCTTAGACCATGTATTCTTATTGCCATAAAGAGATCTGTTAAGTTGAATGAAAGCTATAACCATAAGGAATGCTTAGCTATGAGTAATGTAGATCGATTTGATCTCAGCGCTAGTGATGTAACCATGAAGGCTGTTGTTACTACGGGTAACGGAGGATATGATAAGCTGGTCTATCGGGATGTGCCAATTCCTACCCTGAATCCAGGTGAGGTATTGGTGCAGGTATTGTCTGCAGGTGTTAACAATACTGAGATTAATACGCGTTTGGGCTGGTATTCATCAAAGGTTACAGAAGGGACTGAAAGCCTTAAAGAAAATGAAGATGAACTAAGCGATGCAGCAGAAACCGCTGATGGTGGCTGGAATAAGGAGACACCTTTTCCTTTTATTCAAGGTACTGACTGCTGTGGTCGTGTTGTGGCTGCGGGTGATGATGCCAATCCAAGTCTTCTAGGCAAGCGTATATTAATTCGCTCATGTATCCGAGCAGAGAACTGGGACTCTTTAGATAATATCTGGATGGCTTCAGACTTTGATGGTGCATTTGCCCAGTTTGTTAAAATTGCCGCTTCAGAGGTCTTTCCTATCGATTGTGATTGGAGTGATGCAGAGCTGGGTACGATCCCCTGTGCCTATGGTACTGCCGAAAATATGGTTCACCGCACTGGTGTAAATAAAAACTCACATGTATTGGTTGCTGGTGCCTCTGGCGGGGTTGGCTCTGCCGTGGTGCAGCTATGTAAGCGCCGTGGTGCCAAGGTCACCGCCATTGCCGGTAAGGATAAACTAGATCAGGTGAAGGCTATCGGTGCCGATGCGGTGATTGAGCGCAACGAAAGTGTTTTACAGGTGTTGGGTAAGAAATCTGTCGATGTTGTTATTGATAATGTTGCTGGCGAGGGATTTTCTGAGATGACCGAGGTATTAAAACGCGGTGGGCGGTACGCTTCTTCTGGTGCTATTGCGGGTCCATTGGTTAATTTGGATATGCGAACCTTCTACCTGAAAGATCTTACGCTTATCGGTTGTACCGCATGGGATGAACCGGTTTTTCCAAATCTTGTCTCTTATATTGAGCGTGGCGAGATCAAGCCCCTACTGGCAAAGGCTTTTCCGCTGGCAGATATCGAGCAGGCACAGCGTGAATTTACCGAGAAAAATCATGTTGGTAAGTTCGTGTTGATCCCACCGCCGATGACGGATGAACAGAAAAATCAGTTTTAATGTGTATCTGACATATTAGGGAGGCGATACATAGCCTTCATTTTATTTCCATCAAATTATTTGATAGTCAACCCCTGTATAGCGATAGGTGTCGGCTAAGTAATCTTGGAAAGCATACAAATCGCCTTGGTAATATGAACTTGTATAGTTATTTTAGACACAAAAAAAACCGAGTAACCGGGCTTATTTGTTGCGAGTTGGCTAAATGGTGAGTAAAGCCACTACGCATGTTTGCAGTTAAACTTGGTTAGTAGCCAAATTAACAAAGCTACTTTGGAATGCCCTATAAACATATTCCCTTCTCAAGGTAATATGAAGCACTAACATTCAATTTTTCTATGTCGAAAAGGAGCGTTCGCGCCTTGCCTATCTAGCTAAGGGGCACAAAGCGCCATAGAATTTATGTGCGCTTTTGAAGTATGTAATGTCAGCTGTTCACGACATAGCAGACATTAGCATTAATAGCTTCTCAGACTGTTTACAGTGTTCAGAATACGTAGATTTATTTTTATACTGATAGTCGCAAAAGCCACCATAGCGGTCATAGAGACTTAAACCTTAATGGCAGTTGATCCGACAAAGCAGACATTGACCTTGTATATAACTTAGATGAAATAGAGTATTACTTATAAGGCGCTTTCGCCCCCAAAGCAATTTAGAAACCTACAATTGGTCTGCAAAGACAGTATGGGGATTGCTTAAAATTGAATTGATACTAGGATAAATATAATAATCCGTCATAGTTTCGTTGGAAGTTATTTTGCAAGCACTCATCAATAGTAATCAATCCTCTGAAAATATGCGAATCGGAATTGTATGTCATCCAAGTGTTGGCGGCTCTGGTTTGATCGCGACTCAATTGGGCCTTGGGTTGGCGGAGAGAGGTTGCGAGGTACATTTTATTTCCAATATACGTCCATTTAAATTAGGGGAGGAGAGTGATAACATTTTTTTTCATGCCGTAGATGGCACGAATTATCCGTTATTTTCCGACTCCCTGTATACCTTTGCATTAACCGCAAAAATTGTAGAAGTAGTCGGTAAATTTAAGTTAGATATTATTCATGCCCATTACTCTATTCCACACTCTCTCTGTGCTTATCTCGCCTGTGAAATATCTGAACGAAAATTCCCGATCATCACCACCATACATGGTACGGATGTCACGGTGGTTGGCCAAGATAAGTCATTATATCCGCTTAATAAATTTAGTATTAATAAAAGCACAAAAGTAACGACTGTATCTCATTACCAACGCGGTTATATCGCTAGCCATTTTGATAAAAACAAACCGGTTGAGGTGATCCACAATTTTATTGATTTAACAGTATTTACCCCTGATTCCGCTAATATTGAAGTGCGCAGAAAACTGGCTGATGACGATCAAAAAATTGTAATGCACGTTTCTAATTTCAGGCCACTTAAAAATAGTAAAGCGGTTATTTCATCGTTTAATATTTTGCTAAAAAAGGTTAAAGCAAAGCTAGTGTTACTGGGAAGCGGGCCAGATATTGATCTGTTTAAAGTACGCTGCGAACAACTTGGGATTTTACAGCATGTTCATTTTATGGGCGATGTGACACATGTTGAACATTATCTGGCAAATGCAGACTGTATGATTCAACCAAGTTATAGAGAGTCATTCAGTATGGTATTACTTGAGTCTATGGCCTGTGGCGTCCCCACAGTTAGCAGTAATGTGGATGGTATTCCTGAAGTCGTTGAACAGGGGGTTACTGGTTTGATGTTTGAGCCTGACGATGTGCTGGGTATGGGAGATGCGATGATCAGTATTTTAACTGATTATAAGAAACAAAAAACGATGGGCAGTGCAGGGCGAAAACGCGCTGCAAGATTGTTTAGTCCCGTTGATAAAATTGATCAATATTTGAACTGTTATCAACAAGCAATATCACAATACTATCGCCATGAAGATCAATGCAAGATTCAGGAAAGGCTTTGAACATTATGCAAAATACTAAGCAAGTAGCGGATATGGGAAATAAACCGAAAAAGAAAATGAGCATGTCGAGCTGGGTAATGCTGTCCTTTTTTGTTGGCATTCTTGCCGGATTATTTTTTGGTGAAATGGTCGCATGGATGGGCGTCATTGGTGATGCTTTTATTAAATTGCTGCAAATGACTATTATTCCCTATATTGTTGTTTCTTTAATATCAAGTCTTGGCAGTTTGACAATGACACAAGCCAAATCACTGGGCGTCAAAGTAAGTAAATTGATGATCGTTATTTGGATTTTTGGCTTGCTATCGATGTATTTTATTAAGTACATCTTCCCAGAGTGGCAGGCCGGAGAATTTTTTAGCTTAACCGTGCTACAAGATCCAAATTCAGTCAATCTACTAGATATGTATATACCATCTAATCCATTTTTTTCATTATCAAGCAGCTATATTCCCGCGATTGTGCTTTTTTGTATGGCAACGGGGATCGCACTTATTTCCATTAAGAATAAAGAGCCATTAATTAGCCCAATGCTGCTATTAGGTGAAGCATTTAATAAAATCACTCAAAGCATTGTTAAACTCATGCCTATTGGCATTTTTGCGATGACAGCCGCCACTGCCGGCACCATGGAACTAGCTGAGTTTCAAAAACTACAAGTATATTTTTACAGTCATGTGGTGATGACGGGATTACTAACATTTTGGTTTTTACCCGTTATATTAATGATTATCACACCTTTCTCATATCGAGATATTACAGGCATTGCCAAAGACGCCATGATCACCGCGTTTGCAGCAGGTAATATTTTTATTATATTACCTCTACTGACTGAACGCACTAAAGAGCTTTTTCATAAATACAATATCGGTAATAAAGATACAGATAATTACGCCAATATTATCATCCCTCTTGTATTTAGTTTTCCTAATTTGGGTAAACTATTAACGATAGTTTTTGTCTTGTTTGCGGCTTGGTTTTCCGGAAAAGAGGTTGATTTTTTAACTTATATTCCAATGTCTATAAATGGTCTTATCAGTTTATTCGGTAGTGTTTATCTTACTATCCCAATGTTATTAGACTCACTTGAACTCTCCTCTGACCTTTTTCAGCTTTACATGGTCTCAAGCTTATTCACTAGTCGCTTTACATCTCTATTGGCCGCAATGAATATATTTATTCTGGCAGTGGGGGGCACTGCGATGTTAGCGGGTATAGCAAAAGTCAGCATGAAACGTTTGCTTATGTATAGCATGTTAACCCCCATCATATTTGCTGTAACACTACTTGGCAGTAGTGCGCTTTTGAGTCGTTTTGTGAATACCGAATATGAGATGGATAAAATAGTTGGGCAGATGAGCACTGCAGATAAGCTACCTGATGTTGTCACCTCCTATCGATGGGATGAACTGGCAGAATCTGAGGGGCCACGTTCATTTTCGCAAATAAAAGAAAGCGGTGTGCTTAGGGTGGGGTATAATCCAAAACAGCTCCCATTCTCTTTTTATAATGCTAATTATCAGTTAGTGGGTTTCGATGTGGAGCTAATGAATAAATTGGCGTCCGAACTGGAAGTGGAGCTTATTTTTGTGCCTTATACATCGGTAAATGTTTTGCAAGGCATTAACCGTGGTGAGTTCGATATTATCATTTCTGGTTTACAGATGACCACTAAGCGAATAGAGCTTGTTGATTTTACCAGCCCTGTATTAACTCTACATTACTCCTTTGTTGTTAAAGATTACCGTGCTGATGAGTTTGACAGTGATGAGAAAATACTCGCGATAGACAAAGTGAAATTTGCTACTGTCGGTGAATATTCGATAATTCCACAGCTTCAAAGTAAATTTCCAAATATAGAATTTGAAATAATCACGTCAGATCAACTGTTTTTTAACGATGATGGAAAAACCTGGGATGGTTTAATGATTAGTCTTGAAGCAGGTAAAACGTGGACTATTATCCACCCTAGTTACACCACACT
>JBALXF010000065.1:0-9999 GCA_036961085.1 Psychromonas sp. | reverse complement strand
CCATCAAGTTGCATTACTGCAGATCCATAACACGGCAACGACACAAGATAAAAATACTTTACAACTACTCGCTGAGCGTTTAACACCAGAAGAAGTGCAACTCTATTATCAAATTGCAGTGCAAGGTTATAAAGACTTCGCATTTGCTCCAAATGGTAAAATTGCATTAGAGATGACTGTGATGCGTTTACTTGCCTTTAAACCAGCAAATTATATTGATATTGATGCTCAACAACTTAGCAATGTCGCGGTTGAAACTGTTGCTAGTGCTATTCATCCTCAGGTAACACCCCCTATAGCGCAAGCCAGAGTCGATGCACCTAGTAAAAATTCGCCTTCGGTAGTTGCAGTTAGTAATGAATCAGCAGCTAATTCACTAGTCTCTAATCTATCTCCTGCAGTTGTGACAAATCCAGTTGAAAGTGTCAATATTAGTCAAGGCACTGCGACTGAAAATTTAGTCGCTGATATTGAGCAAGTACCACTGCAAGAAACATTACAAGAAACAGTAGAGCCTAGTCCTGCAATTAAGGTTGAAGCAAAGGTAGTAGATGACACTGCTGATGAACAAACAGTAGAAAAAACAGAAGTTGTTGCTCAACAAAATAACAACACAGCTGAAATAACTGAATCTGTTGCACCTATTAAAGCGGTAGCAAGCTCAATCAATATGCTACGTAGCCATAGGTTGAAGCGTGAAGAGGCAAAAAAGTCCCAGGCGACAACAGTTGAAACAAGGCCAGTTGTCGCGGCACCAAAAATTGAGCGAACTGTCGCTCCTGAGGTAGTGCAACCTCCAGTAACAGCGCAGAAAAGTACGAGGCAACAAGTTGTTCAGCAACAACAACCTGATTTTGATTCGACTGTATTACCACTTGATGCTTATCAACAAGATGATCGAGCAACGACGGGTAATAATGCAACGCAATTTAATGACTTTGCCGAGCCAGACGTTTCTTTTGAAACATTAGGCAATAGTGATACTGGGCAAATAAGTAATGAACAGCCAAGCTATTTAGATGCCAATCTAAACAGTAATCAAAGTAGTAACATTACTAACAGTACTAGTACTGACAGTGATATTTTAGCGGACACAGAAACCCAATTAGACAGTGCTTCTGATGGTATATTTGTTAACGAGCAATTTGAATCATCTGAGATTGATATTGCTAAATATGTTGAGGATAAACTGACAGATCCATGGGCGCTCGATATTCAAAAAATGCAGTTGGCCGGCTTAGTAAAACTGTTGGCTAAAAATTCAGTGATGACCCAAACAGATCAACAAGTTGTTTTAGTATTAAAAGCTGAGCAGCAGCATTTGCTCAATAATAGCCAATTATGTGAGCAGTTAGAAGCAAAGGTAAAAGAGCATTTTGGCAGTGATATATCTTTGTATATCAAGGTCGGTAATGTGGAAGGGCGATTCACCGCTGCTGAATCCGAGATGCAAATCTTTCAACAATATTTAGATAATGCCAAACGTGGCATAAAAGAAGACAAAAACATTTTAACTTTTGTGCGTGACTATGGTGCAAAGATCTATGAAAATAGTGTGATACCGTTATAATATAAAATGTTTAGACTGTTAAATTAAGAGAGTAAAATATGTTTAATAAAGCTGGCATGGGCGATTTAATGAAAAAAGCCCAAGAAATGCAAGAGAATATGAAAAAAGCACAAGCTGATATTGCTAACACGGAAGTAACTGGCGAATCTGGCGCAGGCTTAGTTAAAATTACACTTTTAGGTAATCACAATGTTCGTAAAGTTGAAATTGATGAAAGCTTAATGGAAGACGATAAAGAGATGCTTGAAGATCTGATTGCTGCAGCAATGAATGATGCAGTTCGTCGTGTAGAAGAAGTTAATAAAAGTAAAATGAGTGGTGTAGCTGGCGGTATGGATTTACCTCCAGGTTTTAAAATGCCATTTTAATTATTAATTACTTTAGTAAAATATTGTTCAAGACATTAATAGTGTCTTGAACAAGTATCATTAGCAAAGCTTAAATCACTTAATTCATCTGCTATTGAGTTACCATTAATTATTTATTTCCTATCTCTTACCTATCTATCACCTATCTTCAGACTTTTTCTCCGAACTATTAATAACTATTAATAACTATTAATAACTATTAATAACTATCATAGCTACTACCTAGGTAATTTCGTTGCAAGAGAATATAGTTATTGATTAAAGAAAGCTAAATTAATAAGGCTTTATTGATTCAATGTAAGGTTATTAAGGAGTATATCGATGCGATACTTTATGATAGTTGTGATCACTTTTTTTTGTTTTAGTGCGAGTTCTCAAGCTGCAACGCTATCCATGGGCGATGGTTTAAGACTACTTGCTATCGATGGGCAAGTAATCGTTGAGAAAAACACCTTACCCGTTGAGATAAAACTGGGGAAAAGACAAGTTGTCATTAGTTATGAAAAAATGCTTTCAGGTAATAACCGAGGTAACTCTGGTAGTTATAGGAATAGAAAGAATACAATTGTTACAAGCTCGCCTTATATCTTCTTTGTCGATATTAACCAAGATACGAATATTAGTGTGAAACGTTATACTTCGGCTTTCCAAGCAAGAAGTGCAATTCAAAGAGGCTTGGTTTTTAATGTGGAAAATCAGCAGGAAACTAAACAAATTGATAATGCTGATATGTTGAAGGGTAATGGCGTTAATCCCTTTAGTCCAACTAATCTTGAACCCTTGATAGATACTTATAATCAAGAAAACGGCATTAACTATGAATAAATAATTCTACATGCTTATGTAGATGACTCAGGTGGTCTTGTATAAAAACCTCAAAGACACTACCACAGAGGGCACAGAGACGCTGCGCGCTACTAAAAAATTCATAATAAGCTGATTATTGCTTGTTGTATATTTTCTGACTTTAACTCAGTTAATGAAGAAGAACTAAAACAACGGTTCGTAGTTTGATGAAGAGTGCATGGTGCATTTTTTAATGATTTTAATTCTGTTTATTTGTACCTGAATTAAATGCACAAACATGTAATTCTATATATTAAGCAATACATTATTTTTTAAGGTTTAGGTTATGCTCAAACAGCCATGTTTTAGGGCATAGCCATAACAATAGTCATAGAGTAATAGTCACATTAATAATTAACTATCAGCATCTAGACTGCTAGTTAAATTAAAGGAATTCAATGCAAATGGAAACAATCAGAGCTAAATCTACAGCTGCAACATTAGCTTACCAATTAGTGAGCGATTTACAGCAACGCTTTGTCAATAAATTAAACGTGATCAGTGAAAAATACGGTGAAAATAAACCTTATGCAGCGACACAGTGGTTGCGAGATCAAGGTGTTCATGGTGGCGGTATTCGTTTTATGGCGACAGATGAGTCGATTTTTAATCGTGCTTCAGTCAATATATCGCAGGTTCAATATGACGATGATCCATCTAAAAAATTAGCATCAGCTTCCGCTGTTTCAACCATTATTCATCCTAAAAACCCACTTGCACCCTCGGTACACATACATATCAGCTGGACTGAAATGAAAACTGGGCACGGATTTTGGCGTGTCATGGCGGATCTTAATCCTGCCATTGAATTTGCACAAGATACATCTGTGTTTAACGCAAAGCTAAAACAAGTATCACAAGATCACTATCAACATGCGTCAGAGCAGGGCGATCGCTATTTCAATATTCCAATTCATGGACGTCATCGTGGCGTGTCTCATTTTTATTTGGAAAACTATAACACCGAAGATAAAAATGCAGATTTAAATATGGCAAAGGAATTTGGAGAAGTGGTGATTGATACTTATATCGATATTTTGACTTGCGCAATCGAAAATAGAGAGTTAGTTACTGAGTCCGATTATCAAATACAATTAGATTATCACACACTGTATTTCTTCCAAGTACTAACAATGGATAGAGGTACAACATCAGGCTTATTAGTCCATGACCAGAATGATATTGGGATCCTAGCTTCTCTACCTTCACATATAAATCGAGCATTATTAGTATCTTGGAAACAAAAAATGCCGAAACCACAAGAGCAATTATTACAAAGTATTATTGACTGTTTAGGAGATAAAACCGTGTGTTTAATCAATGACAATACCAAGTCAGCATTAGCAAACTGTTTGAGAGAGCACTATCAAAATCATCCAGAGGCAATTGCAATGCAAGCAAGCAGTTATTCAGAAACTTCTACAGTTGGTAACCACAAGTAATAATCTATTTGTTCGTTATTCGTTGTTCGTTGTTCGTTGTTGAGTGTTGCAGTCAATATATTACAAAATGCCCAGATGGATTACTGAATAGTCGTAATCTATCTGGGCTGATATTGGCTAAAACTTCTTTGTTAAGTAATTAATCAACATCTTGGCTTATATTTTTAATCCTAAATAGGGTAAAATCTCTCACCTATTCAATTTTCAAAAGCAATAAGAAGCCCTTACTATGAGCTCTAATTCATTACTCGAAGAGTTAATGCAAGCATTACAATGTTTACCAAGTGTGGGACCAAAATCAGCGCAACGTATGGTTTATCACCTATTAGATAAAAATCGCAAAGGTGCCTTAAATCTAAGTTATATGCTGGAGAGAGCGGTTAATGAGATTGGTAATTGCCAGCAATGCCGGACTTTTACCGAGCAGGATTTATGTCAAATTTGTAGCAATGATAAACGTAACGATACAGGTATGATCTGTATCGTTGAAATGCCCGTTGATGTGCTTGCTATTGAGCAGACAGCACTCTTTTCAGGCACTTATTTTGTATTGATGGGGCATTTGTCGCCTTTAGATGGTGTTGGGCCTGAACAGCTCGGTTTACCGCTACTTGAACAGCAGCTTAATAGGGATAACATAGATGAAATTATATTAGCAACCAATCCCACTGTTGAAGGGGAAGCAACTGCTTATTTTATTGCGCAAATGGCCAAAAAATATAATATAAAAGTAAGTCGAATTGCACATGGTGTGCCGGTTGGAGGGGAGCTAGAGTTCGTGGATAGTACCACTTTATCACACTCATTTTCCGGTCGAGCTGAAATATAAGCACGGTTTATACAATGTGTACGAGTGTTAATAGTAAAATCAACACTCGTTGTATATACCCATGGTATTTCAAAATGCTTTGTCAGGCACTAGCTCGGACACCAGAGCAAGACGCGACATGAGGTAATTGTTATTCACTTTTCGATTGTTGCAACGCAGGGCTGGTTTTCGAGCTAGCGCCCCGTAGGGCAAGGCAACTTGCACCAATCTGCGTTGTTATAAAATCTCTATGTAGAATAACTAACCTTAAATTTTATGCCTAACATCTCGGCACAGTTTGCCTTGCTGACTTTGCATCTTGAAGTATCATGGGTATAGTTTTATTTTCCTAGTTTTATTTTACGTGTCGAGCCAAACTTATTTTTGGTTCCTGGCTTACCGCTAGCAGTCCCTTTTTTAGGCTGTGCCTTTGAATTTCCTTTCGGCTTAGTCTTAAATTGATCCAGTCCAGTATGTCGACTTAGTGCAGGTTGAGCTGGCTTAGCATTGCCTTTTTTAGCTGCAATTTGTGTTTCATTACGCGACTCCGCAGGAACAAGACAATGCGCACTACGTCCAATCAGTTTACGAGCAAGTCCTAAATTCTTCAGTGCTTCACGAATCAATGGCCAGTTTTCTGGAACATGGTAACGCAATATCGCTTTATGCAAACGACGCTGTCTTGCACCCTTGGTGATCAGTACATCTTCACTGTCTTTATTCACCTTATGTAACGGGTTTTTCTCCGTATGGTACATAGTTGTTGCATTTGCCATTGGTGACGGATAAAAGTTCTGAACTTGATCTAATTTAAAGTTATTACTCTTAAGCCATAACGCTAAGTTAACCATATCTTTATCGGTAGTACCTGGATGCGCAGAGATAAAATAAGGAATTAAGTATTGTTTTTTACCTGCCGCTTTCGAGTATTTTTCAAACATCTGTTTGAATGCTTCATAACTGGTCATGGTCGGCTTCATCATCTTATCAAGCGGGCCTTTTTCAGTATGCTCTGGCGCTATTTTAAGATAACCACCAACATGGTGCTCGACTAGCTCTTTAACATAGCGAGGGTCTTCAACTGCAATATCATAACGTACACCTGAAGCTATCAATATTTTTTTAACACCAGAAAGTTTACGAGCACGACGATATAAGTTAATTGTGTGTTCATGGTTAGTTTCCATGTGATGGCATATATCAGGGAACACACAGCTTAAGCGACGACATGTTTGCTCTGCTTTAGGGCTTTTACATTTTAAGCGGTACATATTTGCTGTTGGACCGCCTAAATCAGAAATTACGCCGGTAAAACCTGGCACTTTGTCACGAATAGTTTCGATTTCTTTAATGATTGAGTCTTCACTGCGACTTTGTATTACTCTGCCTTCATGTTCAGTAATAGAACAAAAAGTACAACCACCAAAACAGCCGCGCATAATATTAATAGAGAAGCGGATCATGTCATAAGCAGGTATTTTCGCATCACCATACGCTGGGTGAGGCACTCGCTGATATTCAAAACCAAATACAGCATCTATCTCTTCAGTCGTTAAAGGATAAGCAGGTGGGTTAACCCATAATAAGCGTTTACCATGAAATTGTGCTAATGCACGTGCACAACCTGGATTGGTTTCTTGATGTAAAACACGTGAAGTATGCGCATATAATACTTTGTCAGTACTTACTTTTTCATAACTCGGCAATTGAATGTAAGTATTTTCCCAAGGTTTCTTTTTTGGGGATTTCGCCAGTGGTGGTAATACCGTGATTGGCTGAGTTACATCTTGTGATTCAGAGCTTTGATCAGACAGTTTTTGAGTTGCACAGGCAACATTAATATCAGCGTATGGATTAATAATCGGATCTATTTTTCCAAGTTGATCTACCTGTTGTGAGTCAATACCATCCCAGTTATCTAGAGCTTGCTTAGTCAGTACTGCAGTTCCTCGAATATCAAGCATCTGTTTAAGCGACTCACCTTGAGAAATTCGGTGTGCAACTTCGAGCAGTGGGCGTTCGGCATTACCATACAATAAAATATCAGCTTTTGAATCGAGCAATACAGAATGACGTACTTTGTCTGACCAGTAGTCATAATGCGCGATACGACGTAAACTTGCTTCGATACCACCAATTACTACAGGTATATCTTTATAGGCTTCTTTGCAACGTTGTGTATAGGCAAGTACAGCTCTATCAGGGCGTTTTCCGCCTTCGTTATTAGGTGTGTAAGCATCATCGTGGCGCATGCGACGTTCAGCCGTATAACGGTTGATCATTGAGTCCATGTTACCCGCAGAAACACCAAAAAATAGATTCGGTTTACCTAGCTGCATGAAAGCATCTTTGCTGTGCCAATCCGGCTGAGCAATAATACCAACACGGTAGCCTTGTGCTTCTAGAGTACGACCAATGACTGCCATACCAAAACTTGGATGATCGACGTAAGCATCGCCCACCACTAAAATAATATCGCAACTATCCCAACCGAGTTTTTTCATCTCTTTGCGGGACATGGGTAAGAATGGCGCGGCTTTTTCAGACCTATTTTGGAATGATGGATATGAGAAAAGGGGTCTTTCAGCTTGTAGTAAATCAACGCTCATTATTGTTACCTGAGTTTAAAATGAGCTGCGATTATACAGAAGAATTCAGATTCTGCGATGCTTTCTTGACCACTGAATTTGTGTGGAAATTTACTCTGTATAACTGTATGAAATTTAAGCAGATAAAGTTCTGCTTAAATTTCATGAGTCTTTTATTCTGTAACGGTTAGTGGATCTGCAAGTTTTCCGATCAGTTGTGAAGTTTCAACTTTAACGTTATTAAGTTCAACATCAATGATATCGCCAAGCTGTAATTCAGTTTGCTTTCCAACAATTACGCGTCCTAGTTCGCGATTACACTCAACCAGTTTCGCATCTTTGCTGTCTTTGGTTAACAAACTGCTTGGGATAAATAGAGTCGCACCATTTTCTTGTATGCGGACACGCAGACCGGCCTTAATAATATCGAAAATTTCACATTTAAAACGCCACTGAGAGTTAACTTGTGGCTTAAGGTATTGGCAGTAAAGCAGATTGTTAACATCTCTTTCTGCAAGACGTTGTAGTTTTCGTGCATCATTTAATAATTGACCAATGTTTTCATCGATATCAATATTATCTTGGCTTAAAATAATTGATTTTATTAAGCGGTGGTTTAATAAATCGCCATATTTACGAATTGGAGATGTCCAGGTCGCATAGTGGTTAACGCCGAGTGTAAAATGCGCATTAGGTGTTTTTTGAGTATCTGCATAAGCCAGTAATTTACGTAATCGATGATCTAGGTAGCAGTTATGTAATTGGCTAGTTTGCTGACGCATTTTTGCATAGCCAGCAACAGTGCTTAGCTCTTCTACAGTCGTAGAAATACCATATTCGTCTAACAGACTAACCGCTTTTTCTAAACGATCTGAGGCGAAACCAGAATGGGTATTAAATACACCTTGTTGTTTATGTTTTGCTAAGAAGTCACCAGCACAAATATTTGCTGCGATCATAGACTCTTCAACTAATCTATTTGCGCTACGTCGAGGCTCACAACTAATTTCATAGACTTCACCTTTATTATTCAATTTTAAGGTGTAATCAGGGTTATTCTTAAATACGACATTATTTTCAGTACGCCATTGTAAGCGTTGTAAAGAGGCTTTATCTAGTATGTGTAATTGTTCAGCGAGTTGTACATTGGGTTGCCAGTCGCTGTTTTCATTTTCAATATAGTTTGAAACGTCGTTATAATTAAGTCGGTAATGAGATTTAATCCATGCTCCATAAAATTCAGGCTCTTCAAGGATTTTACCTTGATTGTTGATCTTTATGGTACAACATAAGGTTGCTCTTTTTTCGCCTTCTTTTAGTGAACATAATCGGTCACTCAAGTCTCGAGGTAACATCGGTACATTGAAGTTAGGTAAATATAACGTAAAGGCACGACGTTTTGCTTCGATATCCATTTCACTATTTTCAGCAACGTAGGCAGAAGGGTCTGAGATAGCGATGGTGAGTTTCCAACCATTTTGATCATCCTCAATATACAGAGCATCATCCATATCTTGAGTATTAACACCATCAATAGTGAAAAAAGGTAGATCAGTTAAATCTGCTCTAGGCAGTTCTGGGTCAATGATTTCCCATGGGTGGGGAAATTCTGGTGGCTGACTCGGTAAATTATGAGTTGCTACCGTTACCAGACGATACGCAAAAGGGTCACTAGCATCGGCAATTTTTTCAACTACTTCAGTTAAGAAACCTTTACCATCTAAAGCATGAGATAACAGTTTAACTTTAACCCAATCGCCATCTTGATAGCCTTGTGCATTAAGTTTTTGAGCGCCTTTAATTTTAAAGAAGCCTTTCAGCAAAGGGTTATTTGCAGTAATAGAGATACTTTGTTTTTTGATTGATAATTTCGCGACAAAAATATCTGTTTCAGTTTTTTTTAATTGGTTAGGCTCTGCAGTTGATTTCTCGCCATTTTCACGGATAAATGCAGTAATACGATCGCCGTGTAATACTTTTTTCATTTCATTAGGCGGAATAAAAAAGCGTTTTCCTTTGTCCGTTTCTAAGAAACCATAGCCACGATCTGTTGCTTTGACTGTTCCCTGGCGTTTGGGAATATTTTCTTGTATCTGTTCTTTTAATTGGCTAAGCAACGGATTGTTCTGAAACATAGAATAAAACCTTAAATAAATACTGAAATCTAAACTGTTGATAGTAAGCGGAGTAAAGAATTTTTTTAGTGTATGCAATATAAAGGTGATTGGGTTGCAATAAAAGAGGTAAACAGAGAAAAGTATTAAATTTCAAATAATAATAAAAAAATGCTTGGCTTTTTCTCTAAACCTGTTTATTATTCGCCTCGTTCCGGAGGGGTGGCAGAGCGGCTGAATGCACTGGTCTTGAAAACCAGCGA
>JBALXF010000064.1:0-10156 GCA_036961085.1 Psychromonas sp. | reverse complement strand
CTTTCACTTTTTGTAATAGCGTATTGTGTGCTGCATATTCATCAATAATCGACAGCTGAATATCATTTTTCAATAAGCTTTGATGGGCATGCTGGCCATGAATGTTAACCAACAGTTGTCCCAAGCTTTTTAGCTGAGAGAGGGGGACAGGAGTGCCATTTATATAGGCACGAGAACGACCTTCTTTAGTAATGATACGACGTAATAAACATTCATTATTATCGGTTAATGGATCTTCAAGGTCATTATTATTCAACCAATTCTTAGCATGAGGTGTGTCACTTAAAGTAAAGCGCGCACTGACTTCTGCTTTTTCCGTGCCCACCCGGACCATATTGGCATCTGCACGATCACCTAAACACAAGCCAAGTGCATCAATCGCAATCGATTTACCCGCACCTGTTTCGCCGGTAATGGTCGTCATTCCCTGATGAAATTCTAACTCTAGAAATTGTACGATGGCAAAATGTTGGATGGTTAATTGGTTAAGCATAATTTTCACACCTCATAAGTACTGTTTATAACAACAGTGTAATACTGTTTTTATAAACAGTAAAGTGAGGTGTGCTAATTAATTTAAAAAAGTTTGTTGCCCCAACCCAATTTACTTTGTAAAACTTGAAAGTAATTATAATCTTTGGGATGCACTAATTTTAATTTGTGCTCGGTTTTTTTGATCAGTACTTCATCGCCTGGTAATACAGATAAATTGACATGGCTATCACAACTTATTTGCATCTCACTTTTATTATGTTGTGATAGCTTTAGTCTTACGCAGCTACTTGCATCAAGTACAATAGGGCGGCTATTAAGTGTGTGTGGGAACATAGGTAACAAACTAATTGCATCAAGATTCGGTGTTAAAATAGGACCGCCACCAGAGAGTGAATAAGCTGTTGATCCTGTTGGTGTCGAAATGATCAGTCCATCAGCACGCTGATTTAATATAAAGTCTTCATTTACATAAACTTCAAACTCAATCATATGGGCAATTTTATCAGGGTGTAAAACCGCTTCATTAACGGCTGTATTACAACTCTTCATATGGCCGTGACTATGTACTTGTGTTTCTAATAAAAAACGATTTTCGACTTGGTAATGCCCTTGCAATACTTGCTCAAGTGGTTTTTTGAAATTATCAGGGCTAAGGTCGGTTAAAAAACCTAAATTACCTCGGTTTACGCCAATTACGGCAATATCAAACCGTGCTAAAACGCGCGCAGCTCCGAGCATATAACCATCACCGCCGATAACAATCGCTAAATCACATTGTTTACCAATACCTACTAAATCGGAAACATGAGGTTTTTCATGTGCAAGTTCTTTAGCAACACGGTGGTCTATGATTATCTTGATATTTTTTTTCTGTAAAAAAGCATATAAAGCCAATAATGTTTGTTTTGCTTTTTCATGCTGTGGTTTAGCGATTAAGCCGATGGTTCTAAATTCACTAAATTCCGCATCTTGCTCAGTCATATCAAACCTATTGTTTAAAAAAGAGAATATTTAACATTATAACCCTATTTTTAAATTGACTGTTAATACAGACTTGAAACTATTATTATGATCCCCATAATACCTACAGTTAAATAGTCATTAAGTAAAAAAACGGGATTGATCAATGAACGAAGAAAAGAAAGTAACAACTGAAGATCAAGTTGAAGCTGAAAATGTTGAAGCACAAGAAGCTGTACAACCTGAAGTTGAAGTGTCTGAAGAGCAGGCAAAAATCGAAGCGCTAGAAAAAGAATTAGTGGAAGTTAAAGAGCAATTAAAAGAGCAAAGTGATGCTGTTGTGCGTGCTCAAGCTTTTGCTCAAAATGAAATTCGTAAAGCGGGTATTGATGCTGAAAACCGTAGAAAGTCAGTACTTAAAAACTTTTCTAACAAACTAATTCCAGTTGCAGATCATCTTGAAATGGCGATTCAGCATGCCGATAAAGAAAACGAAACATTAAAACCTATTGTTGATGGCGTTGAGATGACTTTAATTGAGTTGATCAAAGCTTTGGGATCGCTTGGTGTAAAACAAATCGATCCAATGGGTGAGCCATTAAACCCTGAAAAACATCAAGCAATGGGTATGCAAGTTGTTGAAGGTGTCGAGCCTAATCATGTGACAGTAGTCATGCAAAAAGGCTATGAGTTAAGTGGTGGACAAGTTGTTCGCCCTGCAATGGTAATGGTTTCTAAAGCCGCTGAGTAGTTTTACAACAGAGGTTATTTAAAGGGTACTGCGGTACCTTTTTTTGTGGATTATTAAAAAAACATTAAAAAATTTATTTTTTTTCGGTTTTACACTTGAAAGTAAAAAATAGCCCCTCATATATAAATACATCAAAGCGACATTGTGATTACACAATTTGTAAAGCTAACAAAACATAAATAAGTTTGGAGAATAGAAAAATGGGTAAAATAATTGGTATTGATTTAGGTACAACGAATTCATGTGTTTCTGTACTTGACGGTGACGTAGCAAAAATCATTGAAAATGCAGAAGGTGAGCGTACAACTCCTTCAATCATTGCTTACACTGAAGGTGAGACATTAGTTGGTCAACCAGCTAAGCGTCAATCAGTAACTAACCCACAAAATACTCTTTTCGCTATTAAGCGTTTGATCGGTCGTCGTTACGAAGATGAAGAAGTACAACGTGATATTAAAATCATGCCTTACAACATCACAAAAGCAGAAAACGGTGATGCATGGGTTGAAGCACGTGGTAATAAAATGGCTCCACCACAAATCTCTGCTGAAGTTTTAAAGAAAATGAAAAAAACTGCAGAAGATTACCTTGGTGAGAAAGTTTCTGGTGCCGTAATTACAGTACCTGCTTACTTCAATGATGCACAACGTCAAGCAACTAAAGATGCTGGCCGTATCGCTGGTCTAGATGTAAAACGTATCATCAATGAACCTACTGCTGCTGCATTCGCTTACGGCGTAAATAATGCTAAAGGCGACAGCGTTGTTGCTGTATATGACCTTGGTGGTGGTACTTTTGATATCTCAATCATCGAAATCGACGAAGTAGATGGCGAGAAAACATTTGAAGTATTAGCAACAAACGGTGATACACATTTAGGTGGTGAAGATTTCGATAACCGTCTAATTAATTTTGTTGTTGAAGAGTTCAAAAAAGAGCAAAGCTTTGATCTAACAAATGATCCACTTGCTATGCAACGTGTTAAAGAAGCTGCTGAAAAAGCAAAAATTGAGCTTTCTTCTGCACAACAAACAGATATTAACCTGCCTTACATCACTGCTGATGCAACAGGTCCTAAGCATTTAAATGTTAAAATTACTCGTGCTAAATTAGAATCTCTAGTTGAAGACATGGTTAAAGCAACGCTTGAGCCTTTACGTATCGCGCTTAAAGATGCTGACCTTTCTGTTGGTGACATCGATGATGTTATCTTAGTCGGTGGTCAAACTCGTATGCCACTAGTACAAAGTACAGTTGCTGAGTTCTTCGGTAAAGAAGCACGTAAAGACGTTAACCCTGATGAAGCAGTAGCAATGGGCGCAGCGATTCAAGGTGCGGTACTTTCTGGTGATAAGACTGACGTACTTCTTTTAGATGTTACGCCTTTATCAATGGGTATCGAAACAATGGGTAGTGTGATGACTAAAGTTATCGACAAAAACACAACTATCCCAACTAAACAATCTCAAACGTTCTCAACGGCTGAAGATAACCAAAGCGCTGTAACGATTCATATCTTACAAGGTGAGCGTAAACGTGCTAGTGATAACAAATCACTTGGTCAATTTAACCTTGAAGGTATTCGTGCAGCAACTCGTGGTACGCCACAAATCGAAGTGACATTCGATATGGATGCTGATGGTATCTTACACGTATCTGCTAAAGATAAAGATACTAACCAAGAGCAAAAAATTACTATCAAATCTAGCTCTGGTCTAAGCGATGAAGAAATTGAACAAATGGTTCAAGATGCAGAGGCTAACGCTGAAGCGGATAAAGCATTTGAAGAAGTCATTGTTGTACGTAATCAAGCTGATGCAATGGTTCATGTCACTAAGAAACAAATCGAAGAAGCTGGTGATGCTCTTCCTGCAGACGAAAAACAAAAAATCGAAGCTGCTGTGATAGAACTTGAAGAAGCAACTAAAGGCGAAGATAAACAAGCAATCGAAGCTAAAACAACTGCACTTGCTGAAGCTTCTACAAAACTTGGCGAAATTGCACAACAAAAAGCTCAAGCTGAGCAGTCACAACAAGAACAAGCTAGCCAAGAAGAAGATATTGTTGAAGCTGAGTTTGAGGAAGTGAAATAAGGCAAACATAAGGTGCCTACTGTAATTATTAAGGCACCTAGATTAATAAGTTTCGACTATAACTATCTATTTTAAAAATATTAAATTAAAAGGTAAATCCTATGGCTAAGCAAAAAACTAAAGCATCAACACATGAAACAATGGAACACCATTATGATCATGATGTAGAGCATAAACATAATAAAGATCATCAAGACTATAGAGATCATCAGTCATCGCATGGACAACACCTGCATGGAGGTGAAAATGTGCATAAAGGTACACACCATCACCACCATCATATAACGCATCACCATCACTACCATGGTGATGTACATAATAATCATGCTGAGAATGATAAGTAAATTATTCGCTGTATTACCTAGAAATATAACGAGTAAGGAAACTTACTAAAAATTAATAAATTACCCTAACTGGAAAATATTATGTTAAAAGTTGAATTAGATGTATTTAAACACATTGCTATTTTAGAGCCTATTGGAGAACTCTCAAAAAATGATTTTATTGAAGTGACAGAAATCATTGATCCGTATATAGAGAAAACCGGTAAACTAAAAGGACTTATCATTCAAGTGCGATCATTTCATGGTTGGGATTCCTTTGCAGCACTCATCGCACATCTTACTTTTGTGAAAGATCATCATAAAAAAGTATCGCATATTGCCTTTGTAACTGATTCGCGAATCGGAAAAATGGCAGAGAGCATCGCAGCACACTTTGTAAATGCAAAAATTAAAAACTTTAAATTCGATGAGCTGGACTCAGCTAAAACGTGGATACTAAGTAATGATTAGCCATTTAATAAAGAATGAATAGGCTATTAAATGATTACAAAATAACACAAATGTAATATTAAAAAGATAATCAGTATAAAAAAGCAATGTTTAGTACTCGATATTATGATGTAGAACATTTGTAGATTATCTGAATTTCACAACGTTATTTTTATTGGATATCAAAGATTATTAACCAAAGAGGCATTAACAAAATTGTTGAGGTTACAATTAATAATTTAGTTTAATTCTTTAATAAAACCGTTTGTGACACTAATTTTTATTTAAAAGATCACTCATCAAAAACTATAAATTGGCTAGCACTATTTAGTCATGAATTATTTTTATTTTGGTAAATTATTACATTAACTTACCATTCAATATTTTAGAAAAAAGGTATATAAAATGACAGCATCAAACAAAGTTATAGCAATTGTCGAAACTCATAAACAAGCAGAAAATGCAATAAAAACGCTTGCTGAAAGCGGATTTGAATTAGATAAATTATCAATTATTGGTAAAGGTTATCAATCTGAAGAGCACGCGACTGGTTTTTATAACACTGGTGACCGAGTAAAAAACTGGGGAAAAACGGGCGCTCTTTGGGGAGGCGTTTGGGGGACATTACTTGGGTCTGGTTTGTTTTGGATTCCAACAGTGGGCTCTCTTTTAATTGCTGGCCCGTTTGTTACTATAATAGTAACCGCGCTTGAAAGTGCAGCTGTGACTGGTGGCTTAACTGCTCTCGGTGGTGCATTAGCAAGTATCGGTATCAAAAAAGATTCTATCATTAAATATGAAATGGCAATAAAAACAGAAAAGTACTTAATTATTATGGATCTTAATGATGAGCAATTAATAAACGCAAAAAAAATATTGAAAGATCATGAAATTAATATTCACTAATAAAGTTAGGTTGATACGTTAAGTAATGTAGCAAGGGAGACAGTCAACTTAGCAGCTCCCTCACCAACTGTGCAATAATCTGCTGATGAAAAAATTCAAGTATCTATGCAGACTATAATTATCCTACTCAAATTAGTGAATATTAAGTAATGATTAGCCATTTATTAATGAATGAATAAGCTATTACAAATATTTCTCTCTGATTGATAACGAGATTCTTAATACATGAACCTCGTTATCAACAACTAATTTTCGTTTTCTTATTGCGAATGAAATAACTTTCCGTCAATGCATACTAGCCTATCAATACCTAAAATTAGAATGATGTAATGGTCAGTTTTCTTGGAGGGTTTCTCAGCCACATTACACAACATTCTTCTTTTCTGAACTGGAGTAATATAGCCGATAGTAGAATTCAGCCTTTTATTATTATAATCGCGGATGTAATAAGTCACTGCGCTTACTACCGAATCATTATTAATGAAGCTGAAACCATTTAAATATTCACTTTTCAAACTTCTAAAGAAACCTTCTTGTACCGCATTACCTCAACAGTTCCCTCTTCGACTCATACTTTAAGCTATGCACTTACAATCTGAATCTAAGTATTAAAATGTAGCTCAACTAATCTATCTTTAGATACTTTCTGAGTTTGGTTGGGCAGAATAATTAAGACCTCATAACCTGTAAAAGCAAATCTCCGTGCCCTTATAGCATCTTGTTCATTCATATCTCTGATTATTAAACACGACTAAAAACAGACTGAAACGCTTGCGACACCGCACTAAATGATTGAGAAGTGGTCGCTATATCCAGATTAGACTCAATCTATCGCAGCTCACTTTATCCCCCGCTTTTTTTAAACGACTTATACCTCTTTTCGCTTATCAATGATCGCTATAAATCCAATTAAATAACTAAAAAAAACTACATCATCGATCTAGAAAATCAAGCATATAAAGTGTTCTTAAATATATATTTTATATATCAAGCCATTGTATTTAAAGAGATAAAATAAGTCATGAAGATTACAACTGATTCTATCAAGCAACTAGATTAAGCAATATAAACTCGACTTTATATTCAAAAATTTATTGTTTATTTAATGCTGATTTTTTGCTTATTACATTCCTTCACAAGATCACTATTCTAGCTGCATCTTATCAATCAGCAGGTTGATAAATAATACTTTAAACACCTTCTATATAAGCGAGAACATAATGGCTAAGAAAGTTGAACTTATAGACGCCACATCAATAATAAGCATTGTTGATATGGAATTTGGATGTGAAGCATTCAAGCAGTATGAGATTAAAAACATGTTATTCAAACATAATAATAATGGAAACTAACAATGAATATTTTTATTGAACAACTTAGAGATAACCCATTTATCGCCCTCTTCTTATCTTTAGGATTAGGCTACTTACTTGGAAAATTAAAAATAGGAAAATTTCAATTAGGCGGCGTTGCAGGTAGCTTGATTGTGGCTGTTTTAATCGGACAGTTTGGTGGTATTGAAATCAACAACTCGATTAAAAGTGTCTTTTTTGCATTATTCATTTTCATGGTGGGTTACAACGGAGGTCCACAATTTTTCTCCTCGTTTAACCGCTCGTCTTTTACCCGTTTAATTGCCGCATTCATGATGTGTTTTGTTGGCTTATTAACCGTACTCGTCTGTGCGATGTGGGCCGGTTTAGATAAAGGCCTAGCTGCAGGTCTAGCTGCAGGTGGTTTAACGCAATCTGCAATTATTGGTACTGCAGGTAATGCCATTGATTTATTAGGCCTAAGCGTAAACGAAGCCGCAGAAATGAAAACGAATGTCGCGGTTGGTTACTCCATCACTTATATCTTTGGCTCACTGGGTCCGATTTTAATGGTGTCGATTATTCCGATTATTTGTGGCTGGAACCTACGTGAAGAAGCGGTAAAACTGGCGAAGAAACTCGGTGGTGGCGCGGTACAACTTAACGAAGGTGAATTTATTGCGCTTAATCGTGTCGCTTACCGTGCTTATAACGTTGCTGAAGACAGTGAGTTTGCTGGCTTAACAGGTCCACAAATAAACAATAAATTAGCGGATGATTTATCACTAGAAAAAATCTATGTGCTTAATGATAGTGAAGAGGAAAAAATAGCACTGGATACCGATCAAAAAATACAAGCGGGTGACATTCTATTTATCAGCGGATTACGCAAAGACTTCGCCTCTCTGACATCAATGGGCCTGGTTGAAAAGGGAGAGTTCGATCAATCAATTAACCTAGTGCAAGTGCAACGTAAACTCGTTTTAACTAACAAAAAATTGGCTAATTTAAGCATTAAAGAAATACACGACAAAGTAAATAAAGCACAACGTAATGGTGTTTATATCAGCCAAGTGACACGACTGGGTCATGATATGAGCACATTACCAGAAACCAAGTTGCATTTAGGTGATGAAATAACACTCATCGGTGATGCGAAAGCCGTGGCTAAATTAGAGAAAAATGTCGGTTATAGCTCTCCTATGCCTAGTTTTACTGACTTTACCATTTTTTCTTTTGGCATGGTTTTAGGATTCTTGATTGGTGAAATCAGTTTCACCATCAATGGCACCACAATGTCACTGGGCTCAGGCTTAGGTTGTTTAATCTCTGGTTTATTTGTCGGTTACTTAAGAATGCGTCAACCTCGCTTTGGTGCAATTAACGCTGGCGCAGCTAACTTTATGCAAAATTTTGGTTTAACCGTGTTCGTGGCTGTTGTTGGTATTAATGCCGGTGCACCTGCCCTTACTGCGATTCAAGAACATGGCATGACGCTTCTATTACTCGGCTTTGTGGTGACGCTAGTTCCTCAACTGCTGGTAGTTGCATTTAACTTCTATGTTTTAAAAATTAAAAACCCAGTAGAAGCGATGGCCGTGATGGTCGGTAGCCGTAGTGCAAATCCTGGTTTTGCAACCTTATTGGAAAAAACAGGCAACAGCACCCCTGTCGCTAGTTTCACCTTAACTTATGCAGTAGCAAATATTTTCTTAACGCTTTGGGGGCCAATTATCGTTGCACTCGTGAAATAACCGAACCATCGAAAAATTATTCTGCACTTATTAAGTAAGTGCAATATTCAACACATTATTATTTTAACTATTTTATTGGAATCAACATTATGAACCGTACAGCTCAAAAAAGACTAGAAACATTAAGCCCATTCGAAGTTAAAAATACATTAATCGCATTAGCGGATAAAAATTACGACAAAGCGACTATTAATGCGGGTCGAGGCAACCCTAACTGGGTTGCAACAACCCCAAGAGAAGCATTCTTTAAATTAGGTGAGTTTTCACTATTAGAAGCAAACCGTAAATTCAAAAATTACCCTGGTTTTGGTGGGGTGGCTGAAAAAGCAGGTATTGAAGCACGCTTTAATGAGTATTTTCTAAATAACCAGTCAGAAGGTACAGCGCTACTGAACGATGCATTAAATTATTGTCACAACGATTTAAATATCGCGAAAGCAGATTTATTACTTGAATGGACCGATGGCATATTGGGTGATAACTATCCCGTACCAGATCGCATGTTAAAAGCGTCTGAAAAAATAGTAGAGCAATATATATTACAAGAGATGGGCGCTAAAAATACGTCAGTATCCGGCAAGTTTGATGTATTTGCTGTTGAAGGTGGTACGGCTGCGATGGTTTATATCTTTAATACCTTAAAATCGAACGGCTTTTTAAATGCAGGCGACACGATTGCCATTGGTGCACCTGTGTTTACACCTTACATTGAAATCCCGGAGCTTGAAGATTACCAATTGAATAAAATTGAAATACATGCAGATGAAAATAACGGCTGGCAAATGACAGGCGAGGAATTAGATAAACTAAAAGATCCAACAGTGAAAGCGTTTTTCTTAGTAAATCCAAGTAACCCAGCGTCTGTAAAATTAGATATCGAAACGCTACAAAAAATTGCCGATATTGTAAAACAACGCCCAGATTTAATCTTATTAACCGATGATGTTTATGGCACCTTTGCTGATGATTTCACCTCGTTAGCCATGATTGCTCCTCAAAATACGATCCTCGTATATTCGTTTTCAAAATATTTTGGTGCGACGGGATGGCGTCTGGGTGCGATTGCAACGCATGAAGATAATATTTTTGATGACATGTTAAGTAACTTGCC
>JBALXF010000063.1:0-10161 GCA_036961085.1 Psychromonas sp. | reverse complement strand
GTCGGGTTGTCTGCGGGTTTAATCACATGCGATTACCAGAAAATTGAAGAATTTACCCGCAGAGTCCAAGCCGGAATGGTGCAAATCAATTTACCTACGGCAGGTATGGATTTTCACGCTCCTTTCACAGGGCGTAAAGGGTCTTCATTCGGACCTCCTGAAAAAGGGAGTTATTGTCGGGAATTTTTCACCCAAACAAAAGTTGTTCATCAAGGGGCAATGCCTCAAATCTATAGAGGCATGCGTGATGCAAAGTAAGAATGAGAAAAGTAATGCCCCTTTGTCGGGGGTGCGAGTGTTGGATTTAACTAATGTTTTATCAGGTCCATTCTGTTGTCATCAACTCGCCCATATGGGCGCTGAAGTCATTAAGGTGGAAATCCCTGGTTCTGGTGATCTGGCCCGTCAATTAGGCGCTGACCCTGACCTCAATGAAAAATATATGGGAGTTTCGTTTCTCGCGCAAAATTCAGGCAAGAAATCCATCACCATCAATTTGAAAGCTGAAGAAGGAAAAAAGCTGCTCAAGAAACTGGTTCGAACAGCGGATGTGGTTGTTGAAAACTTTCGTCCTGGCGTGATGGATCGCCTCAAGCTTGGTTATGAAACCCTGCTGAAAGAAAATCCGTCGCTTGTGTATTGTGCGATTTCTGGTTTTGGTCAAGATGGTCCGCTTAAGGATCTTCCGGCATATGATCAAATAATTCAAGGTATGTCTGGCGTCATGAGTATAACGGGTGACCCGGATAATGCGCCATTGCGTGTAGGCTATCCTATGGCAGATACAATCGGGGGCATGACAGCAGCATTTGCTATTTCCTCGGCCTTAAATAACCGTGAAACTAATGGCGGTTGTTTCTTAGATGTCTCAATGTTGGAGTCCGTGATTTCGACAATGGGTTGGGTGGTGTCAAACTATCTGGTAGCTGGAAAAAGCCCACAACCAATGGGTAATGACAATTTCACAGCCAGTCCGTCAGGAACCTTTAAAACTGGTGAAGGGTTGATCAATATTGCAGCTAATAAACAGGTACAGTTTGAAGCAGTTTGCCATGTTGTCGGTCGCTCAGAACTTACCAAAGATCCACGTTTTATCAAAAGACAGGATCGTTTGGAATTCCGACAAGAACTTAAAGAATTATTGGAAGATTCCATGTCTTCAAATACTGCTGAATATTGGCGCGACAAGTTCAATGAGGCCGGTGTTCCAGCAGGTTGTGTAGCAACAGTTGAACAGGCCTTAAGTCAGGATCAAATCGCCGATAGAGGCATGATAGCGACCTTCAATGGCGCACAGGGTTTGGATCGTGAAATTAAGATTGCCCGCCCTGGCGTTAAGTTAAACGGTAAACCCATAGTAACAACAACACCGCCGCCAGCTTTGGGTCAACACACAGACGAATTGCTGGAAGAGCTTGGTCTCAGCAGTGAGGATATTAATCAGTTAAAAGAAAAGAGGATAGTATAATGGAGCAAGACCCTAATGTAAGTAACTGGTGGAATACCGATATCATTGACATGAAACCAGGCGAAATCCGTTATAGAGGCTATGAAATTCAAGACCTTATTGGGAATATATCTTTTTCCCAGATGATTTGGCTGATGATGCGTGGTGAGCTGCCAAGTAAAGGGCAAGCCGCATTGCTTGATACGGCTTTGATGTCTGCTGTTGATCACGGACCGCAGGCGCCATCCATTGCGATCGCAAGAATGGCTGTAACATGTGGTGTCGGTTTAAACAATGCAATGGCATCTGCAATAAATGTTCTGGGTGATGTGCATGGTGGGGCAGGCGAACAAGCCGTAGAGATTTATCAGAATATTGCAAATAAAATGGAAGACGGTATTTCATTAGCGGAATCTGTCGCTTCAGAGATAGATCATTTTATTCAAACGAAAGGTAAGTTCCTTCCTGGTTTTGGGCATCGTTTCCATCCTATTGATCCGCGTGCACCGCGCTTGCTCGAAGTGGTGAGAGAAGCTGCCTCTGAGGGTGTGGTTACCGGTCAATTCGCAGATATCGCTTCACAAATTGAACAGGAACTGGAACAGCGCAAGGGTAAAAAAATCCCTATGAATATCGACGGCGCGACCGCAGTGATTTATGCTGAGTTAGGTTTTCCTGAACCATTGGCCCGTGGATTGTTCTGTTTGTCGCGTTCCGTTGGTATTTTGGCACATGCGTGGGAACAGACGCAGCAAGGGGGGCGCAATAAAGGCCCAATGCCAAAAGATTATTTTTGGTCATACTCTGGTCAAGCAAAGCGACCGATTCCAGAATAATAAGGAATATTGCCATGTCTCTTTATCCGCCACCACAACAGATGTAAATAGCTGGGTTCCCATTTGTTTCTGGATAATTTGTAGCAGTAGCGAACCAGATAGAGAAATCATTAGAAGATATTAAAGGCAAACGAATACCGATGAACATAGATGGTGCGACCGCAGTTGTTCTTGCTGAACTTGGCTTTCCAGCTCCATTAGCACGCGGTATTTTTTGCTTGTCCCGTTCGGTAGGTATTTTATCCCATGCTTGGGAACAGACGGAGCAAGGTGGTCGAAACAAGGGCCCTATACCGATAATGCCGTTCACTTAAGGTGAACGGTATGCTTCTTTTTAAGCGGATATGTTTTTGGAACACTTCAATTCGCGAGGGTAACGCCTTTCTCGCCTTGCCGGCAAAACAAATTGTTTCGCACTTTTGGTTATATTCATAACATGCTTAGGAATATTACCTGGGGAACAAAATGGCAACATCGTTAACTCATAGATAATATGCATTGATGCACCATGAAAGCTTAATTGATTCGGGTGTATTCCATCGAGTGATTTTGCCATTAATACCATTTGATAACGTATTAAGTTATACGCTAATAATATCCCCCATAACTCTTGTTTTATTAACTCAGGCTGATTACTACGCAGCGTGAATTGACTATCGAGTAGTGATTGCTTCATCTCTCTAAAGCCTAATTCAATCTCCCAACGATGATCATATAAATCAACAATATCAGCGGCAGGAAACTGCATGGCATCCACCATCGAAGTTAATATCTGTCGGGGCTTCCCATTCACTTTTTTAGTCAATAAGCGGGCTTCAACGTATTCAGGTAGATCAGCAAACTTCTTTCGTGCTTGAGGACAAGCAGTTAAACGCACGACTTTATCTTGTCGCCCTAAGCTTCTAACTACTTCATATTGCGTACTCTTCTTCAGTGGCATCAACCAATGTCGTGAAACACCTGTAGAATGCCAGCGATTGAGGAGTCCTAATGAATAAAATCCTCGATCAAATAACGTTAGGCTATTATCCGGGGTATTTTTAATCAATTTTTCAGCTAAATGCATTTCATTTACGTCAACACTATCGAAAGCGCTTTGCGTCAACAAATGGCTGGTTAATTCCATCTGACATACCATTCGTACTTGAGGATAGCTTGCCTTGCCATAGCGATTGCCTGTGCGCCCAAAATATTCACTATTTTCTTTTGAATCGGGTGTACGCCAGACAACACCATCGACACCTAACAGCGATAAACCGCACCAATTTGGATGTTCCGATTTTTTATGCCATAACGATTGTGTTTGATTGAAAATAGACTCTATTGCTTGATGCCCTAGCTTTTTTCGTGCTTGTGTTACTGCACTTGGCGCAACGTAAGGCTCTCCATTTGGAAGGATAATATCGAGTTGATTAACCAGTTGGCGCATTGAGTATTTACGAAATAATGACATACCAATCACAGCCCAAACCATTTGTTCCATAGGAAGCTTACGTTTTCTAATCGTAGCCACACCCGCTTGAGATAGTGCATCAGCGACTAACTCAGGAGCGAGTAGCTCATTAAGGCCAGTAAATTCAGTGAAGTTATTAAGTGATACTTGGGAGAGTGCTGTTGATAGTTGCATAAAAAAATCCGATGTTTTGTGAACATCGGATTTTGATCTCATTCGGCTAAAAATCAATATATTTTTCTTAACTGATCGGCATTACCTATACCGAAGCGTTTATTATGGGCGTATGATGTAGAAGGTCATCGGGCCCTGCCAGAAGAATTTTTACTTTGACCGTATCTTGATGTTTTCATAAAGCGCAACCACCTAATATTAAAAAACAGGTAATAATGGCAAATGTTTTTTTCATTTATATTCTCTTTAATCTATGCGTCAGTCTTACCTAGGTACCTGCTTTAATTTAGGTACCTGCTTTAATTTAGGCATTAGGGTTTGCATTAAACTTGCGGCGACAATCAGTGTCACTCCAAGGATTTTCTCTTGCGTCATCTCCGCATCAAAAAACAGTAGCTGCCACGCCATAGTAAACAGTAAGTGAGTAAAAATGAGCGGGGCCAGTTGTGAATTACTGTCTGCCAACTTATACGCCATAGAACGGAAGATCTGATTGCTAATGGTCACTGTTGCTAACGCTAATAAAGCAAGCCATATTGGCCAGTACTCTGTCGGTGTGGATAGGATCATCATGTCCATATCTGATAGTCCAAACCAGGCACTAATCGGCAGTACTAAAATCGAGCTAAAGAGAAAGCTCCAGCCATTGATGGCGCTAGGGGACATATCTCCCTTGGTCGAGCGATACAAACTCAGCTGAGACCCAGCATTAAACATTCCCGCTCCCAGACCAATCAGCATCTCAGGTTTAAAGGTTATGCTGCTTCCATCGCTTGTCAGTAGCAATACGCCAGAAAAGGTCACCAACAACGCTAGCTTGGTTGCCATCTTTATCTTTATGCCAAAAAACACTCGCTCAAGTAAAGGGATAAACAGAGGCCCTGTCGCAAAGAGCACTACACTTTCGACCAAGGTTAACTGAGTTAACGACGCGAGAAAACACATCTGACACCCGACGACACACACCGCGCGTGTCATTATCGGTTTTATTAAGTTTTTCTTAGGTAGAACAAATTTGATACTCGCGACCGCTGCCAACATTAAGGCCGCTGGGATAAACAGTCGAAGAAACAGTAAAGTCAGCAGACTAAACTCTCCGGTCAGATACTTAGCAACAAGACCCGTCATAGATAGGCTTAAGGTCGAGCACAGCATTAGCAGCGCCGCTTTATATTCAGTGGACATACAACTCTCCTTTGATGCGCGTAGTTTATAGAAATGACGCACAACAAAAAAGCGAGTAATATTAACCAAACCTGTTAGAAAAACTTAACAATAGCCTGTTAACTAAAAAAGTGGGATAAACAATGAAAGTACTCGTTCCCCTTAAAGGCATCTACGCTTTTATTGCTGTAGCAGAGACGGGCAGCATGACGAAAGCGTCAGAGGGTCTCAATATCAGCCACTCTGCCGTCAGTCAATCGGTAAAGAGTTTAGAGAGCCAACTCGGCTTGCCTCTTTTTAAACGGGTTGGTAGGCAGGTAGAGCTCAATACCCAAGGAAAAATTTACTATAAGAAGGTAGCGCCTGCCCTCGAACAGATCATTGATGCCTCAGCATCCATTCAACAGCCTGAGCACACCAATCGCATTACCCTCAATATGGTCAACTCTTTAGCGATTCATTGGTGGATCCCTCGCATGCAAGAATTTCAACAGCATGCGCCTAATCTCGATGTTCGCGTGTCCAACCTCATTGGTTCATTTCACCTAGAACGAGAGAATGTCGATATTGCGCTGATTCATGGGACACAAGAAGAGTGGCAAGATTACCACTGTGAAAAACTGGGTGACGATGAACTGGTTATGGTGTGCCATCCAGACTTGGCGGAAGAAGGTTCAAGCGTTAAAGAGCTATTGGAGCGATTCCCCGCTATTTTTGCCACCAATGATCGCCGTGACGGTGATTGGCAGCATTGGTGTCATGCCAATAACGTCGCTACGCCAAACCAACATAGAAACTTGAGTTTTATTGCCTCAGTGCACGCAGTACAAGCGGCTTCAAGAAAACTCGGGGTATTTGTTACTCATAGACAGTTTGTTAAAGATGAAATTAAGCACGGCATGCTTGTCGAAGTAGGTAACCCAATTAAGCATCGTAAGCAAAGCTTCTACTTTGCTTGTTTACCAGAAAAACTAAAATATGAAAGCGTCCTAGCGCTGAGATCATGGCTTCAAAGCGAGTTTTCAGCCGAACAACTTTAAAAGGAATAAGCCACTATCTAAAGCTAGATAGAACGAAAAGTGCCACTCTCACTTATTACACTACAAGGAGAGTGGCACCGATACATAGCTATAGTTTACCATTGCTTGGCGCGATCACCGCCTGAGTGCCCACAGATATCACCTCGCCGCCATGAACTTTTGCGTACGACTGGGCTTCATCCATAGTTGAGAACCACAATTCAGGGTAACCAATATTCTTCAGTTTAATTCGTTGTGGCAGGAACTTATCCGAAGAGTTGATTGACTATTTTAAAGTACCTTTAAACTCGACCCACCTTTTAAACCATTCTCTATCGCAACAAGCTGCAATAAATGTTTGCGCTGAATAATCGAGATGTCTTTTTACAACTGAGGTAGAGACAAACCAACAAGTACATGATGTTTAACAATCGGCGTAGAATAGGTTTTCAGCTTGAAAGGTGATCAGATTTGGTTGAATTGTGTAATAGTTTGGCTTCTCTTATGGTTTCCAACTTATTTGTCGCTGCGGCTTAAGTTGGTGGTGGGTAATATTGCGAAAGTTTCCAACTTAAATTGTTTTAAGGTTTTTTGTAACAGATTGATTTGTATGCTTTCACCTGTTTCCAACTTAATTGCCGGTGATCATTAAATTAGTAAACAGTGAATTGGAAATGCTAGCCGTTTAAAAATATCGTTTCTTATCCAGTTCTCAGGTTAAGGATAATTTTTTAGGAATAAATGTTCCCTAAGAGTGATAGAAAAGCACAACTTATTTAATGTCCGCAATAGGCTCCCAGCGGCCCTTATTAATTTTCAGTTCTATCTCGGAAAGGGCACATCGCGAGATAGAAAAAACCTTTGATTATGATCTAAAAGAAGCCTCGTGATGAATTCAATCTTATGTTCGTGTTGTCTATACTACATACAATAAAAAACTATGAGGTTTCCCTGATGACTAAATCAAGATTACAAGAGTTACTTAATAAGTGCGATGAAAGCATCCCTATGAGCGAAGAAGATAAAGACTGGGATCAAATGCAACCAGTTGGAAAAGAATGGGGAGGTGGAGAGGATCTGAATGCTCTAGAAAAAAAAATAGAAGATATTGAATTAGCAAGGATAATTGAAGAGCGGAAAGACCAACCTGAAATAGAAGTAAATATCGAAGACTTATGAGTTTTTCTAAGGCGGAAAGGGGCACAAACCGCCTTAGCCTTTTTACTGATGCCTCCACAAATATGACCAGATTAACTATGCCAGTACAGTATTGTCGTTTATCGCTCATTGTTAACCGCTCGTGTTAATAAATAATTATTCTTTGAAAGAGCATCTGTTTAGTCAATATTTGTTATCATCAGGTATTCACCTTCAATATTAAGCAGAGCATGAATAAACAGCTGTTATTAGACACATTATTAATTGAACTCAACCGAGTGCAGCAAATTGCTGTTGATGCCGTGAAACGTGCCCATGCGATTGCTTCTGATAAGGCTAATATCCCCGAAAACAAATACGATACGTTGGCACTTGAAGCAGGTTATTTAGCACAAGGGCAATCGAAACGTGTTGAGCAGTGTACGGCTGATATTCAATGTTTCAAAAAGCTTAATCATCTAGCCTCTGATAAAGTAAAAAGCGGTGCCTTAGTGCTGTTATTAGATGAAAACGATCATGAAAAATGGCTGTTTTTGGGCCCTGCAGCTGGTGGGCTGAAAATTGTCTTTGATAACAAAACCATTGTGGTTGTCACTGTGAGTTCACCTTTAGGCAAGGCGATTAATCAAGCCGAAGTAGGGCAAGAAGTGAATGTGAATATTGCGGGTAAACAGATGGGTTATGAGGTGATGGAAATTCATTAATCCTGTGCTTTAAAACATGACGATAACTATCTGTTGTGGCTAAGTTTTTTTGGTCACGTAATTGCAGATTTGTAAGTTGCTTTGGGGCGAAAGCGCCTCGGCTTTCTGGCTCGGTTTGGGGCACATACCGCCTTAACTTTTACTTTCTAATCTAAACTTTATCGACCAATATTTACTTGTGTTACAACTCTTTGTAGATTGTAAAGGTTTTAGTCATGTAAGGAGGACTTATCCTTAATTTCAAAAATACAGGTTTTGACCTCTCGCCTTCAATTTCCTAATCACTAAAAGATATGATTTTATATACGGTTTGTTATTTGTCGTATTTCCGCCACAAATTCGGAAATTTGCTGCCTTTCCACATGACTTGCATTTCATTTTTAAAGCCTAACTGTTTGATATGTAATTTAAGTAAAGTAATCTTAGTTTATATTTTATGGATCAAACGACTGTCGTTTTTCCTCAGTGAATATGACTTTTTGAAACTTAATATGCGTTATGCGTAAATGGAATTTGCACCAATGAAGCACCTTCGACTTATAGCTGTATTAGTAATAACAATAATTATTGATGTTACATTTGTTAATTATCATTCTATTTATTGGGGAGATATCGTAGCCAAATATACTAATTATTTTGTGGCTATGATGTTAGTTCCTTTCTTTGTCTGCATATTACTCAATGCTTTTATTGTATTAACTTTGAGAAATGTGAAAGAGATTAGAAAGCACTCTTTGTTAGTGATTTTAGTGCCATGCTTTTTTCCTTTGGCTATGTTGCTATATGTACTCGCTATGGTCAATTGGGGTGGCCCACATTAATTGTTAATACCTATAACAAGGCACTTAAACGGAACTAAAACAGTGGGTTAGGTTTCGCTTCGCTACACATTATAACCCACAATTTTAGTCCGCTTAGTGCGACGTTAGAGGTATCCATGGAATTTAAGCTTTGGTTGAAGAATCTTACTAAAATCACGTGTAGTAGAAAAAATGATTATTTGATAAACAAAACTTTTAAAGGTGTTCTCACATGGATCTATAAAACAGAATACCGAGGTGGATGCCATGATACTTCTGCCGCCCTATTCATATTACTAAGTGAGCAAGGGATAGATTCAAAACTGTGCATCGGCGAAGTTAAGATTAATGATACCAGCTACTTTGATCATTCTTGGGTTGAAATAGATGGGTTAATTCTTGATGCTTCTGTTTGTATGCCTAATATTGGAATTTATGCCTTTCCTCCTGTATATGCTTCTCAAAGTCTTTCCATGTTAGGTGAGCCATTAATAATATACGGTGCATCATCACCTGGTGGCTTTGAAGAAAAAGGAATGTTAATAAGTAGTATTAATTTATCTGATTACTCGCTAGGTAATGCCGATAACCCGAAAATATTGTGGGAGTTAACCAAAATATTATCTAAAGAAATTGGCCTGAGGGTTAATGCAGGTAAATTAAAAAATAAATATGGTGCAGTTAAAAGAAGTTTAATTCGAGGTTAATGCCTCTAACAAGCGCTTTAAGTAGGAACAAAAACAGTTGGCTTTTGTTCGTGTCTCACAAATTATAGCCAACCATTTTTGTCCGTATAATGCGGCGTTGAGGCTGTAGAATAACTCGTTTTTTATTAATTTATAAGAAATTACGACTTTTAACTTGTTGTTTTATTTGATCATTAAATTTTAAAAAATGGTGTGTTTTCTTGAAAATCGAGAAATTCTACAACCTCGTTAACTGTAAATGAGGTACGTATATGAGTTGCTATATTATTTATCACTACAATATTCTTGATGAAGAAAGAATCGAACTGTTAGGGCCACTATCAATGCCAATAGTTGAAAAGTTTGGTGGCGAATTAGTCATTGCCAGTGCTGTAGCATGTTTAGAAGGTTCCTCTCCATATCGTCATATGGTTGTTTACAAATTTAAAAACAAAGAGGTAGCAAAAAACTTTTATGAATGTGAAGAAAGTCGAGAATTATCTAAACTAAGAAATGAAGTCACAGAGGGTTTTGCTGTTTTAATGCCACAATACGATGCTCCCTAAATATAATAGACAGAAATCACGTCTGTGTTTAATGAGTAGAATACAGCTGACAAGGCATCTAAACGCAACTAAAACAGTGGGGTAGGTTTTGCTTTGCACACATTTCAACCCACTATTTTAGTCCGCTTAATACAGCGTTCGCTGCTTTTAATCA
>JBALXF010000632.1:0-512 GCA_036961085.1 Psychromonas sp. | reverse complement strand
CAACTTGCACCAATCTGCGTTGTTATAAAATCTCTATGTAGAATAACTATACTTCAATTTTGTGCCTAGCATCTAGGCACAATTTGCCTTGCTGACTTTGCATCTTGAAGTATCATGGGTATAACTTCATTTAAATGGGAAAGTAATGGCAGTAAAACAGGTATTAATTTTTGACTCAGGAATCGGTGGTTTATCCGTCTATAAACAAGTGATCAAGCAAACGCCTAATATTAATTGTTTTTATCTCTTCGATAATGCCAATTTTCCCTATGGCGAATTAGAAGATGGCTTTTTAATCGAGTCGTTAACTCAATTGTTAGCTTCTTTTATTAAACATAACAACATAGATCTTATTATTATTGCTTGTAACTCTGCAAGCACGGTCGCGTTATCATCACTACGTGCCTCTTTTTCGATACCTATTGTCGGCGTTGTTCCTGCAATCAAACCTGCTGCTCAAATAACCAAAAATAACGTCATTGGTTTATTAGCAACACCTGCAACAATTGAAC
>JBALXF010000631.1:0-545 GCA_036961085.1 Psychromonas sp. | reverse complement strand
CCATTTAAATCGTAAACTAGCTGAAAAACGTATCTATCCTGCCATTGATATCACTCGTTCTGGTACTCGTCGTGAAGAGTTGTTAACTAAGTCCGATGAATTACAACGCATGTGGATTTTACGTAAAATTCTTCATCCTATGGGTGAAACAGGCGCAACAGAGTTCATGATTGATAAACTTGGTTTAAGTAAAACTAATGATGATTTCTTTAGTGCGATGAGAAACCAAAAAGCAAAATAATTGCTTTGCATTGCAAGTTTTCAATTTTCAATAAAAACGCTACTTTTTAAGTAGCATTTTTTTTATCTTTTTTCCCACTATAAAGCGAATTCTCCTATGAAATATGATGATTCAACTCAAGAATTCATGAAGAAACATCGTGAACAGTTAAGTGAAATGCGAGATAAAATTATTAACAACTTAGACTATTATGTTGAAAAATGCATTGAAATGTTTAAAAAGAACAAATTTACGGTTTACTATGCTAAAACTAATGAAGAAGCTCATGATATTTTCCTAAGGGAAATTGGTGATGTTAAAACCA
>JBALXF010000630.1:0-549 GCA_036961085.1 Psychromonas sp. | reverse complement strand
CTCGTATATTGCCATCAACAGAGGCTCTGGGGCAGGTCTTTAATGTAGACTATTTACAGAAAGTTCAGGCATCTACTTTTATTTTATATGTAATTCAATGTTTTAGAATGCCAAACCAATGTGGCTAGGGAAACTTCCGTACATTTTTCTTGCGCGGAACAAGTACTTTAGCAAGAGGAAACATGGATGTTTTCTCTAACCTCAGTCAGTACAGGGATGTACTGTCTGAGGTTGTGCGTTAAAAAGTAGTTGGGCAGCACAAGAATAAAAAATGTCTCGGAACGGCACTCTTTTGGTTACTTTTCTCTTGCTGTTGAGAGAAAAGTAACACGCCGTCAAGGGCGTAATACCAACAATAAATATTCAACCATTAGCCCATCAAGCGATAGCAACTACGACAACGGTAATTAATACGCCGTTTTTACTAAGAAAAGAACATCAGGTACCAGGTCATTAATTTTTCCTGCACAATTTTAGGCCATTTAATTGTGCTGAGTGGTATTAGTCGATCTAATAGTGGGGAAGCGCTAGCTTGTGAACCACTAATAC
>JBALXF010000062.1:0-10487 GCA_036961085.1 Psychromonas sp. | reverse complement strand
ACGGCAAAATATTTATTCAGCCACTTGAGCAGGTAGTGCGTATTCGTACTGGTGAGCTTAATGATGAAGCACTTTAAATAATTAAACGACTGAAAAGGAAAATCCAATGGAAAATACAGTAATAGAACTTAGGTATGCACTCGATACTTTTTACTTTTTAATTTCAGGTGTTTTAGTAATGTGGATGGCGGCAGGTTTTGCCATGTTAGAAGCTGGCTTAGTTCGCTCTAAAAATACCACTGAAATTTTGGCTAAAAATATTGCGTTATATGCAATTGCCTGCACCATGTTTTTACTGGTGGGGTACAACATCATGTATGTTGATAATACAGCTGGTGGTTGGTTACCTTCATTAGGTGGTTTAATTGGTACACAAGCTGAAGGCGCAGATCACTCTCTTGAGTCTGACTTCTTCTTCCAGGTAGTATTTGTTGCAACTGCGATGTCAATTGTTTCAGGTGCAGTTGCTGAGCGTATGAAGCTTTGGTCATTCTTAATTTTTACTGTCTTCTTAACTGGCTTTATTTACCCATTACAAGGTTACTGGTCTTGGGGCGGCGGTTTTCTTTCAGAAGCTGGTTTTAGCGATTTTGCTGGCTCAGGTATTGTTCATATGGCCGGTGCAGCTGCTGCATTATCTGCTGTTATGTTATTAGGCGCACGTAATGGTAAATACGGTAAGAATGGTTCAGTTCACCCAATCCCTGGTTCAAATATGCCTTTAGCAACTTTAGGTACATTTATTTTATGGATGGGTTGGTTTGGTTTTAATGGTGGCTCTCAGTTGCTTATCTCTGATGCCGAAAATGCAACGGCTGTTGGACTGATTTTTGTAAATACCAATGCCGCTGCAGCAGCAGGTGCGATTGCTGCGATGATAGTAAGCAAATTGAAATGGGGTAAAGCTGATTTAACAATGATTCTAAATGGTGCATTAGCAGGTTTAGTTGCGATTACAGCTGATCCATTATCACCTTCACCACTATTCTCAGTGGGTATCGGTGCTGTAGCCGGTGTGATTGTTGTATACAGTATTGTTACTTTTGATAAATTGAAGCTAGATGATCCAGTAGGTGCCTTGTCTGTTCATGGTGTATGTGGTCTGTTTGGTTTATTAGTTGTACCACTAAATAACAGTGATGCGACATTTGCTAGTCAAATATATGGTGCAGCGGTTATATTTGGTTTTGTATTTGCTACTTCATGGGTCCTTTGGGCAATCATTAAAGCGACAATTGGTATTCGTGTTACAGCTGAAGAGGAAGAAACGGGAATGGATTTACACGACTGTGGTGTAGAAGCTTACCCTGAGTTTACACCTAACTAAGCAAAGTATTTTAAAGTATTTGTTAGCCCTGACTTGCCCTGCAAATCAGGGCTTTTTTGTATCTAAAAGTAGAGAAAGTCAGATCGATTTTCTACAATATTTCAGCAGGGATCGCAAAATTACTTAGCAATTATCTTTTTATTAGTAAGTTGCTAGATTGTTAACTACATTTTGTAAAAATATTGGTGTTTTAATAAAGTTTTATATTTAAAGGGAATTATTTATGTTGTTGAAGTTAAAGCTATTGAGCCTCTCTGGACTGGTTTTATTAACCGCGTGCTCTAGTTCCGAGGTCGAAACAACTTCTATTGGTGATATTCCAAGCTGGATTTTAGCACCAGAAGTTGATGATGGTATTGCGGTTGCTGAGTGTGTTATTTTTTCGGGTAATTTTTCGATTGATCAGGATCACGCCACTGCTAATGCACGTTCTTCATTGGCGCAACGCATTGAAACTCGTGTTAGTGCTATGGATAAAGTCTATAGAGATAAAATAGAGGTGTCTTCAGGTGTTGAATCGGGATCTACTTTTTCCAGTGTCTCTAAGCAAGTGACTCAAAAAACATTGGTCGGTGCAAGTGTATTGAAAACAGATATTGTTGAATTAGCTGGCAAAGATAACTTGTGCATTATGCTCGGGATGGGGCAAGAGTCCACTAAGGAAATTTTTGATTCATTAGTGGATGCATCAAATCGCCCGATGTCAGCCAGTCAAAAAGACGTGTTATATGCTGAGTTTAAAGCAGAACGAGCTGAAAAACAGCTGGATAAAGAAATAGAAAAATTGCAATAGTATTTACTAAATTACCCAACCTTGATCACCAAAAACATAAAGAGTGGATAATAATTATTATCCACTCTCCAGTTATCATCTCATAAGCACATTTTTTATCCTCGTTAATGCCAAGTTTATATCCTTTGTAAAGGGGATTAATTCGGTCATTAAAGCCTGCCAACAAAATATGTACTTCAACACAAATTAATTAATAACAATAGACACTGAATTAAAGTGCCTATTGTTATTGATATAGCCCATATATATGAATTTTTTTCTGTGTTAATATCGATTTTTATGGTGCCTAATTTTAGATTTAGGTACTGAGAATATTTCGTATAATAATCATAATATTAATGTGTTAGGTCTAATTCATGCTGTACTGCGAAAAGCTTACTTGTGTCCGAGAAGATAGAATATTATTCAAAGATCTCAGTTTTACGATCAATCCAGGAGAGATCGTACAAGTTGAAGGTCCCAATGGCGTTGGTAAAACGAGCTTATTTCGATTAATAATTGGTCTTTCCTCCCCCTATGCCGGCGATATTTTTTGGCAGGATAAGTCAATTTTTTCTGAGCGTGAATTTTTTTATGAGCAGCTTTTATTTTTAGGCCATAAAAGTGGTGTAAAGCCAGAACTAACTGCGTTAGAAAATTTACAGTTATTTCAAAAACTGCATAGCAGTACTACTGGTATCGATTTATGGAGTGTACTTGCACAGGTCGGTTTAGCCGGTTACGAAGATATATTAGCTGGGCAACTTTCAGCTGGGCAGCAAAGACGTGTTGCTTTAGCAAGATTATGGATGAATGACTGCCCATTATGGGTACTTGATGAACCCTTCACTGCTATTGATAAAAGTGGTGTCGCAGTATTAGAACGTCTTTTTATTGAGCATGCAGAGAAAGGAGGTACAGTGGTATTAACCACGCATCAAGATCTTTCTATTAAGTCGTCGCTGTTTAGTAAGATCACTCTGACAAAAGCCATCGAAGAAGAATCATATGTTTGAATCTTTTCAGCAAATAGTTGCCAAAGAATTAAAAGGTGCATTTCGTCGCCAGAGTGATATTTTAAACCCAATTTGGTTTTTTATTATTGTGATCACGCTATTCCCACTGGGGATAGGTAGTGAACCGTCGTTATTAGCACGTATTGCCCCTGGTATTATCTGGGTAGCGGCTTTACTAGCGGCGCTATTATCTTTTGAACGTTTATTTAAAGATGATTATATTGACGGCTCCCTAGAGCAATTAATGCTGTCACCACAACCACTTGCATGGTTGGTTAGTGCGAAAGTGTTTTCTCATTGGTTACTGACGGGGATCCCGATATTACTGATATCGCCACTTTTAGCGGTACTTTTATCTTTAAATATGCAAACCTATTGGGCGTTATTTTTGACTTTATTGATAGGAACTCCAATTTTAAGTTTGTTAGGTGCAATCGGTGTCGCTTTAACAGTGGGGTTAAGAAAAGGAGGAATATTACTTAGTTTAATTATGCTGCCTTTTAGTATTCCAATTTTGATATTTTCAACCATGGCAATTGATGCAGCTGCATTCGGTCAATCTTATTTAGGGTTATTAGCACTATTAGGTGCAATGTTAGTAGCTTCAATTACATTAGCACCTTTTGCGATAGCGGCTTCATTACGAGTCAGTGTTAGTTAAATAATTAGACAGAGATATATTATGTGGAAATGGCTTCACCCTTATGCAAAACCTGAACGAAGTTATCAATTAGCGGGTAAGTTATTGCCTTGGTTTGTGGTATTGACCATTCTGACTTTTTCCGTTGGTATGGTATGGGGGTTATTATTTGCTCCAGCAGATTATCAACAAGGTGATAGTTTTAGAATAATTTACATTCATGTACCTGCCGCAATCATGGCGATGGGAGCTTATTCGACAATGGCTGTTGCTGCTTTTATTGCTTTAGTTTGGCAAATAAGACTGTCTGATATGACAGTTGCTGCGATAGCTCCGGTTGGTGCTGTATTTACTTTTATTGCATTATTTACAGGTGCAGCATGGGGAAAACCTATGTGGGGCGCTTGGTGGGTTTGGGATGCGCGTTTAACGTCTGAGTTGATCTTACTATTCGTTTATTTGGGAATAATTGCTTTATATAATGCTTTTTCAGATAAAGTATTGGCGGGCAAAGCCGCTTCAATTTTGACTTTAGTCGGTGTTATTAATTTACCGGTTATCCATTACTCGGTTGTTTGGTGGAATACGCTTCATCAAGGTGCAACCATTAGTAAGTTTGACAAACCTTCAATGGCGCCAGAAATGCTGTGGCCATTACTGATTATGATTGCTGCTTTTGCTTTCTTTCTCGGCGCGTTAACTTTGATGCGTTTTCGAAATGAAATTTTAACCCGTGAAGGTCATCGTCCTTGGGTTGCGCAATTAGTTGGAAATTCAAATATAGCGGGAAATAAATAATATGGCATTCAGTTCAATCGCAGATTTTTTTGCTATGGGTGGTTATGGTTTTTATGTTTGGCTAGCTTACGGTATATCTTTGTTAAGCTTGGCTATTTTAATCATAAATACAGTAGTCAAGAGAAAGCAAATTTTGAATAACGTAAATAAACGAGTCGCTCGAGGGCAGCGTATTCGTCAAGCAAAAAATATGGAAGGCACACTATGAACCCAAGACGCAAAAAACGCTTATTAATTACTTCATCATTGGTGGTTGGTGTATCACTTGCTGTTGGTTTAGTTCTATTTGCTTTGCAGCAAAATATCGATTTGTTTTATACACCAACAGAGATAGTTAACGGTAAAAATGAGACAGGGATTAAGCCTGAGGTTGGTCAACGATTACGTATCGGTGGCATGGTTTTAGCGGGAACAGTAAATCGAGATCCTGATAGTTTAAGAGTAAGTTTTGACTTAATCGATAATGGTGGAGAAACAGTAACCGTCTTTTTTGATGGCATCTTACCGGATCTTTTCCGTGAAGGTCAGGGTATTGTTGCGCAAGGTGAGTTACTTAGCTCAAGAGAAGTTGATGCTTTTGAAGTGTTAGCTAAGCACGATGAAGAGTATATGCCGCCAGAAGTTGCGAAAGCACTTGAAGGCATGGATCATTTAAAAACTGAACAGAATTAAAGGATAGCTAAATGCTCGCTGAAATTGGTCAATTTACGCTCATCATCGCGTGTATGTTGTCGTTATTGCAAACGTTTTATCCACTTTATGGGGTATATACCCATAATCAAAGTGCGATTGAATCTGCTAAATTATTAACTATTTTACAGTTCGTTTTTGTTTCCTTGTCATTTTTAATTTTAAGCTATCTGTTTTTAATTAATGATTTCACTGTTACTTATATAGCGACGAATTCGAACTCTCTGTTGCCTTGGTACTATCGACTTTCAGCAGTATGGGGAGCACACGAAGGTTCATTATTATTGTGGGCATTCTTGTTGTCTCTGTGGAGTACTGCCGTTGCGTTACTGAGTAAACGCTTACCCATTGAGTCTATTGCACGTGTATTAGCGGTGTTAGGTTTGTTGTCGGTTGGGTTTTATCTTTTTGTTTTACTTACCTCTAACCCATTTGATCGTACTTTACCTTACTTCCCTATTGATGGTCGTGATCTAAACCCTCTATTACAAGACGTTGGTCTTATCATTCATCCTCCTATGTTATACATGGGCTATGTTGGTTTTTCAGTTGCCTTTGCTTTTGCGATTGCGGCACTGATGGAAGGGCGTTTAGATAGTGCATGGGCTAAGTGGTCACGTCCTTGGACTATGGCTGCATGGGTATTCTTGACGATCGGTATTGCGCTAGGTAGCTGGTGGGCTTATTACGAATTAGGCTGGGGCGGCTGGTGGTTCTGGGATCCCGTTGAAAATGCTTCATTTATGCCTTGGATTGCAGGTACTGCATTGATACATTCACTTGCGGTAAGTGAAAAGCGTGGTGTGTTTAAATCGTGGACGGTTTTATTAGCAATTAGTACGTTTTCGCTGAGTTTATTAGGTACATTTTTAGTCCGTTCAGGAATATTGGTTTCGGTGCATGCTTTTGCCACTGACCCTACTCGTGGGCTGTTTATTTTATCGTTTTTAATCTTGGTTATTGGTGGTTCATTGTTGTTATACGCAGTGCAAGCATCAAAAGTGAAAAGTCGTGGTCGTTACTCTCTACTTTCACGCGAAACTATGTTGTTAATCAATAATATATTGTTAGTTGCAGCTTTAATCGTGGTGTTACTCGGGACATTATTACCGCTAGTGCATAAAGAGATTGGTTTAGGCAGTATTTCTATTGGCGAACCCTTCTTCAATCGTATGTTTACCATATTGATTGTGCCATTTGCTCTGTTTTTAGGTGTGGGCTCTTTAGTGCGCTGGCAACGACAAGAGTTATCGGGTTTGTTTAAGCCGTTAGCTATCACTTTGCTAATTAGTACGCTTGCTACCATCTCTTTCTTATTTACTTTCGCGTCATATTTCACTTGGCTAGCATTATTAGGTGTATTCCTTGGTATGTGGGTGTTAACTGGAGTTGGTTATGAGCTATATGTACGAGCAACACATCGCAATAGTTTGTGGAAAGGGTTGACCAAATTAGGTAATAGCCATTGGGCGATGAGCCTAGGGCATGCAGGTCTTGCTGTGATGGTGATTGGTATCACCATGACCCAAAACTACTCGATTGAACGTGACGTTAAATTAGAAGTCGGTGGCAGTATTGCATTTGAGCATTATGATTTCCATTTTGATGAATTTAATGATCTTCAAGGCAAAAACTATACCGGTAATGTCGGTGTATTTACGGTAAAACATGATGATAAAGTAATTGCAGTCATGAAGCCTGAAAAACGTATCTATACGGTACAAAGAATGCCAATGACCGAAGCTGCGATTGATGCTGGTTTTACGCGTGATTTGTATATTGCGATGGGCGAGATGTTACCTGATGGTTCTTGGGCTGTACGTATCTATTACAAACCATTTATTCGTTGGATTTGGTTCGGGCCATTAATGATGGGATTTGCTGGTCTATTAATGATGACAGATCGTCGTTACCGTGTGAAAAAAAATAAAAACGCAGTAGTGCAGGAGGCATAACGATGGCTGATAAACGGAGAATATTAACTTTATTAATCCCCCTTATTATTTTTTTAATGGCGTGTTTTTTCTTATTTAAAGGCCTTTATACTGACCCAAGAAAACTTGAGTCGGTATTAGTTGGGCAGGATGTACCCGAGTTTAATTCTCCTGATATTTATGATCTTGAGAAAAGCCATGGTACCGAGATATTTAAAAAACAAAAATTGTTATTAAATGTATGGGCGACTTGGTGTCCAACATGTTATGCCGAGCATCAGTATTTAAACCAGTTAGCAGCTGAAGGTATTTACATTATCGGTATGAATTATAAAGATAACCATACTAAAGCGATTAAGTGGTTAACCGATCTCAAAGATCCTTATAAGATTAGCTTATTTGATAAGGACGGCATGCTTGGTTTGGATCTAGGGGTTTATGGGGCGCCGGAGACCTTCTTTATTGATAGTACAGGTGTCATTCAATATCGCCATGTTGGGGATATTAATGCCCATAATTGGAAAAATGAATTATCTGCCATCTATGAAAATATGGAGTAAGTAATCTTGTCGACTTATAAAAATCGTTGTTTCAATACAATAACCTTACCAGTGTTACTGTTTGCTATTTTTTACCTAATTAGCCCGGTTTCCAATGCTGCAGGCTCAATTGAATCATTTGAATTTGATAATGCACAAAAAGAAGATGTATTTCACGATTTAACCAAGCAATTACGTTGCCCAAAGTGTCAAAATCAAAACATCTCAGACTCAAATGCTGAGCTCGCTAAAGATATGCGTAATAAAACCTATGAATTAGTACAATCAGGTCAAAGCAAAGATCAAGTGATTGATTATATGGTTGCTCGTTACGGTAACTTTGTTCGTTATGATCCACCAATGACACCGGCAACTATTTTCTTATGGTTAGGTCCTTTGTTGTTTATCATGTTCGGAGTTTGGTTTTTATTTCGTTTAAGTAAAAGATCCAATGAACAAGATTCGTCATTTGATGAACTCGAGTCTCAGCGTCTAAAAGATATTCTTGAAAAAGAAACCTCATCAAATAAGGAAAGTTAGCAATAATGATTTTACAATTTTGGTTAACTAGTATTTTGCTTCTGATAATTACAATTGCAGCTGTGATTCTGTTTTTTGTAAAAGCAAATAAAAAACATGATTTTAATTCGACTCAAACAAGTCGCAACCAACTTAATAAAGCTTTATATGAAATACGTTTAGCTGAAATTGAAAGTGATGATGCACAAGGTGTTGTGCGTGATAAAGAAAAGTTGATTAATGAGCTGCAGCATAACTTATTAGATGACATTAGCGATAAAGATGAAGCAGCCATGCATAAACCACAAAAGTGGATATGGTTACCTGCTGTAGTGGTTTTACTGTTTGGTACTATAGCTATGTATTGGACTATTGGTGCACATCAAGAAGTCGATAATTGGCAAAAGACTCTAGATCGCTACCCTGCATTACAAGCAAAACTTTTTAGTGGTCAAGACGCTCGTCCAACTGAACAAGAGTTGCGCGACCTTATGCTAGGTTTACGAACTCAGTTAAGTGTGCAAACTGATGATGCAGATGGGTGGTTACTATATACCCGTTTATCTATGGTGTTTAAGGATGCCGAGTCGGCTTTAGATGCAATTAAAAAAGCTTATCAGATAGATCCTGAATCGCCGGATATTCGTCTTGTATATATCCAACTTAAAATGCAGATGGGCGATCAATACTCTCTGAACCAAGCAAAATCTCTGTTGCAGGGGTTATTAACCGATTACCCTAATAATTTAGAAGCTTGGTCTATGTCTTCATTTATTGCGCTTGAGAATGATGATTTTGCGGGTGCAATTAAGGGCTGGGAAAAAATGCTAACCTTAGTGGACGCTAATTCAGAGAAAGCGGATATGTTAAAAGGCAGTATCGCATACGCTGAGCAGCAAATGATAAACTCAGGCACTGCAAAGTCGATGCAGGAGCCTGAACAGAAAGTTGTTGAACAACAAGCGACTTCACCTAAAGCCAGTGTCGAGGCTGTAGGACAAGCTTATTCTGTTGAAATTGATATTTCTGAACAGGTGAATATTCCTGAAAATGGATTCTTGATTGTATACGCTCAATCAGTTGGTGGACCTCCTATGCCGATTGCAGCATTAAAAATGGATCTACCTACTTTCCCTGTGATTATTGAATTATCTGATGCGAATTCGATGATGGAAGGCGTTAAATTAAGCGACTACCCCGAATTCATTGTTAAAGCGAGAGTGTCAGTAGATGGGAACGTCAATAATAAAGCGGAACAATGGCAGGGAGAAAGTGCCAAAGTTAAAGCTGGTGAAGTTGATAAAATAACACTGCAAATATCTGAGAAACGATAAAATATTGTTTACTAGAAGGCATCCTTATAATCATATAAGGTGCCTTTTAGTTAACTTCGCAGAGTTTGTGAAGTGGAGTCCTAGTTTTCTAGTTATTCAGTATCCTTTCTACAATCAATAAAACTATATTCACACTCATTTAATATTTCCCCTCCTGTAAATTGATTTTTTTGCAAGATAAAGCTTATGTCTAGTTTCGATAACTTGTTTTAGGATTTCAACTTGTAACTACTGTGATGACAACTAAACTCGGACTACCGGAATGATCAAAAAAAATACTCGATAAATATTTAACTAGATTAAATATTTTTATTTTTTTCTTTGATATAAAACAGTAGGTACCTGTAAATTTGCGACTACTTAAATATTGGTTTCTATTTTCAATTTTTATCGCCTTGCCTATATCTGCTGAGTCGGGTGATAGCGATCCTCAATATCAAATGAGTGACCCTTTTGAGCCTATAAACCGCTATGTTTGGAAGTTTAATTATGATGGTTTAGACAACTATATATATCGCCCTGTAACACAAACTTATGTTGATTGGATGCCGATGGGCGGGCGTAATGCGATTAATAATTTTGTGCTTAATCTAGATGAACCATCAACCATGGTGAATAATTTAATCCAATTAGAATTCACTCATGCTGCGAATGCATTACTACGATTTACAGTTAATTCCACATTTGGTTTGTTGGGTTTTTTTGATATAGCCGCTCATGAAGGTATTGAACGTCGCCGTGAAAGCTTTTCAAATGTGTTAGGACGTTGGTCTGTGCCTAATGGTCCCTACTTAATGATGCCCGTTATTGGTCCTCGTAGTACGCGTAAATTAGTTGGTAATATTGTTGATGGATTATATTTCCCTGCCAGTTACCTTTCCTTTGGCCAGAGCGCAGCTGTGTGGGGCCTTGATGGAC
>JBALXF010000629.1:0-574 GCA_036961085.1 Psychromonas sp. | reverse complement strand
CCAATACCCCCCTAACTAGCCGGAATATCGGTGAATATTAACCGTGAATTGCAGGCGCACGGCTAAACCCAGCGCCCCGAAGCGACAAGTCCTAACAACCCCTGTAAACCTGTTTAGTCCATAGCACCCAATAACCCCCTAACTAGCCGGAATATCGGTGAATATTAACCGTGAATTGCAGGCGCACGGCTAAAACCCGCACTACGAAACTACAAGTCCTAACAACCCCTGTAAACCTGTTTAGTCCATAGCACCCAATAGACTCTATAGACTTGTTTAGCTGATAGCGTTCAATCGCCCTATATAGCAAGAATATCGTTGAGTATTTACCATGAATTGCAGGGGCGCGGGGTTTAGCCCGCCATCCGTTATAAATTAATGCTTACAAAGCAATATACGAATGACTTAAGTAAACAATGTAAAGAAAGTGTCCATGATGATAAAAGTTACTGAATACATCATATTATAAGTTGAACGAACTAGTGGGTTCTAAACCAGATGGGCACAAATGAAAAGCAGTAACCGTTGCTTTTGACTAGCAAAAAACAGTAGATTTAGTCGGCAATGGTTTGGC
>JBALXF010000628.1:0-617 GCA_036961085.1 Psychromonas sp. | reverse complement strand
AGATATTCGTCAAAATCACTGTTCAGAAAAACTGAACCAGCACCAACAAAGGGCTCTATTAGACGCTTTCCTGCAGGTAAACGGTTATTGATTTGATCCGTTAATGTGTATTTACCACCTGCCCACTTTAGGAATGCTCTATTTTTTTTATTCATTTATTAATCGCAAATCTTGATGAATGGTTTCATACATTTCGACCCAAGCCGATAGTTCAGAGGAAGAAGAAGCGAGCTCTACACCAGCTTCTTTTGCTAATTGAAAACTATCAAACTGACCAAAAATAATGACATACCATGGTTGGTTATTACGTTGTGTTTGATAAACATAAACGCCTTCATTTGGCAGAGTATGTAATTCCATAAATTAAAGAAGGTTTTCTACCGAATTAGCTTCCGATAGACGCACTGTATATAAGTAAGGAGAGATAGCAAGTAATTGCTCTTTCGGCGTTAACAGAAACCTTAATAGAGGCTCTTCTGTATCGTCAATATTTTGTTGTGCTGATGTTTTTTTAGGATTATCTAATTGCGCACTTAGCTCTGCTGCCAATGAATCATTTTCTTCTTCAGCAACAATATATTCTAATTGTTGGGTATTAGCATCGTTAATTGCATCAT
>JBALXF010000627.1:0-623 GCA_036961085.1 Psychromonas sp. | reverse complement strand
GACTCCACCTGTTTTACAAGTATAAATTGACATAAACATTTAAGATGCTTCACTTCTGCTCAGCAGTTACAACAATATGCAGGCATAGCGCCAGTCACACAGCGTAGTGGTAAAAAATCATGGGTACATTGGCGTTGGCAATGCCCTAAGTTTGTAAGGCAAACCTTTGTCGAATGGGCTTCTCATTCAATTTATAGTTCGTATTGGGCTAAGATTTTTTATCTTAAAAAAAGAGAATTGGGCAGTTCACATCAAGCAGCTGTTCGTGCTCTTGCATTTAAGTGGATCAGAATTATTTATAGGTGTTGGCAGGATCGCAAACCTTATAATGAAGTTCGTTATTTAAGAGCATTAAAAGATCGCGGATCACCATTATTAGATTGAGGAAAAGCTTGAACTAAAGCTCAGGGCGTGATGCGCCTTATAAATTAAAATCATTGGCCAAATTAACTTAGTCATAACACTAATTATATTTGGCCAATTCAAGCTGACAATCAAAAGTTTTTTGTTATTTGTGTTTTCAACACGCAGAAAGTTACAGTGTAATTAAATAATCCTGCATTCATTGTTTCAATTTAATAAATAGCGCCACATAAATCATAACGTTTTGTTATCAAATTAAT
>JBALXF010000626.1:0-626 GCA_036961085.1 Psychromonas sp. | reverse complement strand
AACAACTCTTCAGTGGGGGGAATCTCATCCTAGACGCAGGCACACGCCTGGCTGTCATTGGCGAAAATGGTGCAGGTAAAACGACCTTACTCCGCTGCTTGATGGGTGAGATGTCTGCCAATAACGGCACCATCAAATGGTCAGAAAATGCCACGCTGGGCTACTGCCCTCAAGATAGCACCGCTGAATTTGATAATAATTTGAATCTGTTTGATTGGATGAGTCAGTGGCGTAAACCCAGCCATGATGACCAAATTGTGCGCGCCACATTGGGGCGATTATTATTTTCTTCCGATGATTTCAAAAAGCAGGTCCGAGTTTGCTCTGGTGGCGAGAAGAACCGACTGCTATTTGGTAAGTTAATGATGATGGATACCAATGTATTACTGATGGACGAACCCACCAACCATTTGGATATGGAAGCCATTGAAGCATTAAACTTGGCACTAGAACATTATGAAGGCACGTTGATTTTTGTCAGCCATGACCGTGAATTCGTGTCATCGCTGGCCAATCGTGTCATTGAAATCAAAGATCAAAAACTGGTGGACTTCCAAGGTACCTACGAAGAATACCTTGCGAGCCAACAGCAAGATGGAAAAGCAGTCAGCTTTTAATAACAACGC
>JBALXF010000625.1:0-650 GCA_036961085.1 Psychromonas sp. | reverse complement strand
CTCAGTAAATCCAATATTTAAATGAAACTGCAAATCGCAATATTTATCAAACAAGCCTCCCCCTATTACTATAAAAAAATTTCAAACCTAAATATTGCTGGCTAGATATAATGTTATTGAAAGGCAGAAAATACGTAGCGTCGACTAAAGAATAAAAATATCATGTCAGTATCATCAGGATACTTCTTTTATACTTATGAGTTGGCAGTTCAGCTCTAACATGTCATTTGTAGTGTGCATGAAGGTAAGATTATTTAGCGCCAAGAAGGTGAGCATTGCGTTTTTTGAAGATTCTAATTGAAATTTTAATACTGTAGAAACGAAAAAGCCTCAACAATTCTTGTCGAAGCTTCATCTGAATGTGGCAGGGATGGAGAGATTCGCCCCTCTACATACGGATTTTGAATAACAACAACACTGGTTTCACCATTAATGTAAGACATTTAACACATTGTTTAAATTAATTTAAACCATTTCAACTCAAATACGATTTAGGCAGGTTTACGCCAAAACAAAAGCACTCGAGCTATTCTAACTGCGTACATTACAAGCGCATAAATTTTCACAATCTAAGTCTCTTGGCGGGCGTCCATATATGCCCCGTTTCGATTTAGGAAACTACAATTGTGTGGCTAATATTACTCAGCGAC
>JBALXF010000624.1:0-652 GCA_036961085.1 Psychromonas sp. | reverse complement strand
TTTGTCACAGGCTGCGCTACGTCAGAGATCATGTCGGCTCCTCCTTGGTTGATGTTCTGGCCTTCACGGACGATTGGCTTCATGTCACCCGTCTCGCTACTATGCCGTCTGCTGACTTCTGTTGCATCCCTCCAGTCATTACTGACTGAAGCGCTGTTGTCACACAGCTCGTGCAACAGATCTCCCCAGATAAGGCGCATAAACTTTCACTGCACAACCGCCACATTTACCGTAGTTCCTTGATCAAGGGATTCGCGATTCTTGGCTCACTCACCCGAAACCTCGGCCTTCTATGTGATTTCTGTTCGTCGGCTCACAGTTTTGCTAGCGGCTTCCTCCGAACCAAGCCTCACGGCTAAGCCCTTGCCATTCGCTAGTGGTTCCCGTTTAATTATCCTCAAACGGTGATCAATCCACAGAGGACTTTCACCTCATTAGTTTATGCCCATGCTGGGCGTACCAAGCAGCTGCAGCGGATCAATTTACGCTGCGCTCCAATTGCCCGCTGAGCTGGGCGTTGAGTGACCGTTATTGGCGGTGATCTCAACTGGTCGACGCAACACTTTATCTTTAGATTAAAAGATGGAGTGTGGAATATGACCTATAGAACTCGAATAAAATATACAGCTGAACAGAAAGCTGAGATGTGGGA
>JBALXF010000623.1:324-704 GCA_036961085.1 Psychromonas sp. | reverse complement strand
GGTCTTAAGAACTATGACTTTGATCAGGAACGTGCAGCAAGGAGCCTTGGCGCATCAAGGTCTATGGCAATATTGACGATCACTTATCCTCAGGTGAAGTTTTCGGTTCAAGCTGGGGCCTTCTTAGCATTCATTACCTCTTTGGATGAGGTGGTAATTGCGATGCTAATTTCTGGTGGTGAAAATGCGACGGTTACTAGACGTATGTTCAATGCACTTCGTGACCAGATCGACCCAACCATTGCCGCTATTTCAACATGTTTAATTGCAGTTTCAATAGGGGCTCTGATCGGAGTGCGTGTTCTAGGTAGTCGAGGAAAGGAGAATGGGTAAAGTGAGACCATTACTCATTCGACCTTTATTAGAAAGGGATTTCAATT
>JBALXF010000623.1:0-314 GCA_036961085.1 Psychromonas sp. | reverse complement strand
AATTCTGTTTTCAATTTACTCAAGCTAAGAATTTGACTTGACTATGGAATATTATAACCGAGTTGCAATTCAAAACCATTCAGGAAATTACTAAATGAACACTTTCAGCAAAAAAATAGAGACATCCAAAATTTTGGTGCCGATAAATACGAGTGAACTGAGATCTGGTGCTATCTCAGTCATTGGTGCACCTTTAGTTACTAAGTTGGAACACCGTCAGAGTACTTCTTTGGGGCCCAATGCAATACGTCGTGCAATTGAAGAAGTGTTCGCACTTTTTACCAACTCATCTAGTAAATCGTTCGAGGACTTAG
>JBALXF010000622.1:0-740 GCA_036961085.1 Psychromonas sp. | reverse complement strand
CCCTTACTTTGAGCCTCTATTTTCACCACATAGTTATGGTTATCGCCCTCATAAAAGAGCCAGCCAAGCAGTAAATCATGTTCAATCTTGTGTTAAACAAGGTTATAAAACAGCAGTTGATATTGACTTGTCTAAGTTCTTTGATGAAGTAAACCATGACATGCTGATGAATCGTGTTGGTCGTAAAGTCAAAGACAAAGCACTCATGCGCCTACTTGGTAAATACCTCCGAGCGGGGATCGCAGAGCGCGAAACGGGTCTGTGGTTTGAGTCAACCAAAGGAGTCCCTCAAGGTGGGCCATTATCCCCTTTACTTTCCAATATTTTACTCGATGAATTAGATAAGAAGCTAACCTACAAACACCTTAAGTTTGCACGTTACGCTGATGACATAATCATTTTAGTAAAAACGAAAAGCGAAGGACTCATAATCCAACGGGAAATTACTGCGTTTATCACTCAGCGATTAAAACTCAAAGTGAATGAATCGAAAAGTCGAGTCGGTCCCGTATCAGGCTCGAAATTTCTCGGGTTTACCTTCCGTTACGCTCAAGTGCAGATCCACGAACAAGCGCTAAAGAAATTTAAAGCAAATGTAAGAGAACTCACTAACCGCAACTGGGGGATCTCAATGACCCTACAAATTCATAAACTGACGCAATACTTACGCGGATGGGGATACTATTACCTAATAGCCAATGCTTATCAATTAACGGTGGATTTAGATCACTGGATCCGTC
>JBALXF010000621.1:0-782 GCA_036961085.1 Psychromonas sp. | reverse complement strand
GTTGCACGTGCTGAGTTGATATCGATGGAAACTAATGCTTCAGTAACATCGATAACAATGGAGCCACCAGCAGGTAGTTTAACTTCACGTTCAAAGGCTGTTTCTATCTGGTTCTCTATTTGGTAGCGGTTGAATAGAGGGATATCATCTTCGTAGAATTTCACCCGGCTGTGAAAATTGGGCATGACCTGCTGGATAAAGGCCGTTGCGAGATCGAAGGCCTCACGGTTATCGATAATAACTTCGCCCACATCCTGGCGAAGGTAATCACGAACCGCTCGAATAATGACGTTGCTTTCCTGAAACAGGAAGTGGGGTGCCTTACAGTTTTGTGCTTCTTCTTTGATGGTATTCCACAGTTGAAGCAAGTAATCCTGATCCCACTGAAGCTCTTCTGAAGAGCGGCCAATACCAGCGGTACGAACAATAACCCCCATACCATTAGGTGTTTCTAGGTCTCTGATAGCTTCTCGTAGTTCAGATCGCTCTTCGCCTTCAATTCGACGTGAGATTCCGCCGGCACGAGGGTTGTTAGGCATCAATACCAGATAGCGACCAGCAAGACTGACAAAAGTAGTCAGTGCGGCACCTTTATTGCCACGTTCTTCTTTTTCAACCTGAACAACAATTTCAAGCCCTTCTTTGATGACATCCTGGATTTTGATGCGACCTTCTATTTCAGAAGGTTTTTTGGAGAAGTATTCTCTGGAGATTTCTTTGAGAGGTAGAAAGCCGTGTCTTTCCGCTCCGTAATCTACAAATGCGGCTTCCAGGCTGGGTTC
>JBALXF010000620.1:0-799 GCA_036961085.1 Psychromonas sp. | reverse complement strand
GCGTTGAATGTAAACTTAAAATCATTAATGACAAATATATGAGGGTTGTCTTTGAACGCACGTCTTAGAAAAAAAGCGACATCATGTTCTTGTTTTTGTCCTGCTTTAGCTGTTGCCGAAATTGTATTTTTGGGTGTTGTTTCTTTAAGAATCATACCAATGCTATTCCAAGTAAAAACAATATAATCAGCTGATAATAAACTAAAGTTCTTACTTTTATAAGTGTTATATATAGTTAATTATCAAGTCACTAGACGTAGTAACGAAGAAATTCATACTCCTTTTTTGAGGGAAGATAACGAATTTTTTATAAGGCTGTATGTACTCCAATATAAGACAAGTTGTCTACAAACATAGCCAACACTGACAGGCAGATACAACAGCGCATAACGCTAAATTATGGGTACTTGAACTCACTTGTTTATTTACCGCCAAATGATTTAAAAAAACGCTCTGTTTCATGATTCCCCATCTTTTTATGATGTAGCAGTATTTATACACAGCTCTAATTCATGTTAGGGGTTTTGCTATTTTTATTGCACATTATATGAACACTTGATGCACAAGTTTCGCATGCTTAATACTTTAACTTATTGAAATAAAAAAGTTAATTTTTTGTGGGTTGCATTTATAGGGATCCCTATAAATGCAAATGCGCCATTTCTCCAACATAAAAAATAAATTTACAATCAGATATGCATGCTATCTAACTGTTTTATATACTTGTTATGATATTATTTTGGTAAATAAATGAAATTTTAAATGTGTATTAGTAAGAATGAAGACTAATACACTGTTA